>CAZIJP010000132.1:0-7338 GCA_964539615.1 uncultured bacterium | reverse complement strand
AAACCGGTCGCTATCTTGTTATTGCTGCATAACTTCTAACATCGAAAATGGCTCAACAATAGTTATCAGAGTATAGTAATCTCCCAAACAACGTCCACCCTTCCGCTTTTTCGATCTTCACGGTAACGAACTGGCCGATTCGGTTCTGCGTGTCGTCGAACACCACAACTTTATTGCTCGCTGTGCGTCCGCGGTACTGCATATCATTTGAGCGGCCTCTGTCGGTCACCAGTATTTCAACGGTCTGTCCGAGGATATGTTTATTGCGCTCTACGGCAGTTTCTTTCATGATGGCGTTTAAAATCTCAAGACGATGTTGTTTATCATCAGGCGATACCGTCTCCGCCATCTTAAAACCCTTTGTTCCGGGGCGTTTGTTGTATTTGAAAATGAACGCGCTGTCATATTCCGCATAACGCATCATCACTTCCGTCTTCTCGAAATCGTCCTGCGTCTCTTCATGAAAACCCACGATGATATCGGTCGTGATGGATGCAAGAGGATCACGGTCACGGATCGTATCGATAAGTTTGCGGTAATGATCCGCCGTATATTTGCGGTTCATCAGTTCAAGGATGCGGTCGGAACCGGATTGAAGCGGCAGATGGAAATGGTTGCATATTTGCGGGATATCCATAAGTCGGTTGAGCACATCGGGATTCATATCTTTCGGGTGCGACGTGGTGAATCGGATACGCTTGATCCCGGAAATCAATGCTACTTTTTCGACCAGCTCAACAAACCCGAGCCCGTCATTAGTATACGAGTTTACGTTCTGACCGAGAAGCGTCACATCTACGGTACCGTTGTCGGCCAGATAGTGAACTTCATTGAGTATCTGCTGCCACTCCCGGCTGCGTTCGCGTCCGCGTACGTAAGGAACGATGCAATAGGTGCAGAAATTATTGCAGCCGCGCATGATCGAGATGAATTCTTCCTTCTTGGCCTCCACACGCGGAAGATCGGCAAATTCAATGAATGTCTTATCTTGAGCAATGTCCACGACCTTGGAACGGCGTTTCTCGCGAATGTCGGTCACGATACCTACGATCCTGTCGAGTTCATCGGTACCGGCCACAAAATCGATATACGGATATTTCGTGAAGAACTCCGCACCGATATGGTCGGCCATACATCCTATAATGCCCACCACGACGTCTCTCGTCTCTTTTAACCGCTTCACGTGTCCGATCTGACCGAATACTCGCTCTTCGGCGGAATCACGCACAGCGCACGTATTAAAGAGTATTACGTCGGCATGTTCTGCGCTGTCGGTCTCGGTAAAGCCTGAAGCAAGAAAACTGTATTTCAGAAGTTTGGAATCGTATTCGTTCATCTGACAGCCATAGGTCTCAATGTAGACATTCATGGATAAAATTTCCTTTGATTAATGTAATTAAAATGTGAACGCATGCGGAATAAGATCGCGAAGTCGGTATTCTTTCGAATCCCCGTTGAGGTTTTCACAGATAACGCGCATTTCCGGATCACAAAATTCAGCCAGTACCTGAAGACAAGCCCCGCAGGGCGTGATATGCCTTTGGGGAAAATCAGTGATAAGATACAAGGTAGAAAACGTTCTGATTCCGCGGGACAAAGCCCCCACAATGGCGCTTCGTTCTGCGCAAATGGTCAAACCGTATGACGCGTTCTCAACATTTACGCCGGGAAATATCTCACCATACTCTGCAACGAGTAAAGCCCCTACCCGCAGATGCGAGTAAGGGCTGTAAGATCTTTCAAGAAGCGATTTTCCCTGAGCGCGAAGTTCGTCCAATAAGATCAAACTTCGATCCTTTCAATATTTGCACGCGGCACGATGATCTCTTCACCGGTTGCAAGTTTTGCACGGAAAACACGCACCATGGTCTCTGATTCCATTTTCATCTGTTCAGACACCATCTCAGTGATGGTTCCAAGTTCGCCGAAACGCGGTTCACGGATGATACGTATAGGATCGCCAACCTGCAAGCTGCGAGCCTCGCCTTCTTCCGCTTTGATCTGTTTCGTCAAATCGGTGAACGGGATGATAACTTCAGGACGCATAACGCCTGCACGTATCTGGGTAGCGCCATTGATCGATGCACGCTTACCGGTATTTTCTTTTAACAAATTAAATGTGCGTTCCGCCATATTCATCTCGCCGAAACCTTCGGTGGTGATAAGCGTTGTAGGCATTTTTTCATGACCGGTGATGGCAACGCCGATGTCATACCCGAGCAGTTCACGGATGTCTTTATCATCCACACCGCCGACAACGACAGCGTTTACACCGATGCTCATGGCTTTTTTGATAGCTTCCAGACGGATATACGATCCGCCTACTACTATCTTGCCTTTGTGTTCAGGTTTCAAAAGGTCTGCGGTCAATTCCTGTGTGGGTTTTTCCACAACAAGCACGATCTCGCCGCTGCGTTCGCCGGAAAGGCCGAATATACCCTGAATATAGCTTCCCTGTGTCTCCACGGTTACGCCTTCATTCGGGATAACTTCAACGATCTTACCGTCAACATAAGCTTTGACCTCTATCGGGATCGGCGGTTCACGCAAAAGCACCTGTCCGGTAACATCGGAAATATTTTCGATGGTACCGCCTATAGGAGATATCGCATAGTTTTTAAAAAGCCCGAAAAACGATTTATACAAACCGATCTTTTCGCCTTTTTCAACTGCATCGCCTTCTTTTTTCATCATGCAAAGACGCACTTCATTTGGTGCAACACCAAGAACGTTCGCAACATTCAACGGAACAACGTTTCCCGGAAGATCGGTCTTCGCAACGACCTGATCGTGAGTAACTCTATCGCCGACATTAACGGTTACGGTGCCTTTTAACGGCAGTATGCGGCGTTTGCGTACAATAGTTTCTTTTGTGACCTTTAAGCCGGGGGTAAATGCTTGTGCCATATCCGACCTCCCTTAATTCTTCTCATTGACATATTTTTCAAGAAGGTCCATCGGATATGCATCCATGACCTTCGCCCATTCGATCAACTTAGCTACGCGCTCTTTCGGATCGGTCGGAATCGTGAACGGACGTCTGCCGCGGCAGTCAAAAATGATACCGGTTGTTCCGCCCACAACGGTAACTTTCAATTCTTTACCGTCACCGGCGCCGACATCAAAACCTTTCATCGGACGAACGATAACTTCCGCCTTTTCATCAAGTCCCAATGGCACACGGAACATTTCGCCGAAGCTGATGGTCTTTTTGATGATCTTTCCGGTCATATTTTCTACGATCGGGAAATGCGGGGATTCTTTTTTCATGCGATCGATGATAGCTTCTTTCGCCATCGGATATTCGATCTCCACTTCCATGACCGGTTTACCGTATTTGCCTTTTCCGATCGGTGCGATACAAGTGCCGAGGTATACCAGGCAGTCGCGTTCAAAAACTTGAACGGATGCTTCAGGATTGACCTGAGCAAGCACGCCGAGCTGCGGCATCATGAATATAGAGTCAACGGTAAGTGTGGTAACGCCTTCAGGAAGGAATGCATCGATCAGCATATAGGCTGATTGGTGTCTGCGCGGAGCATGCGAAAGCACGCCGCCGGAACCGATGACCATGTCAAGCTTCATCATATCAACAAGTGTTTGACCGGATTCGGTCTGCTCAAACGCATCGGAGATCGTACGCTGCTGTTGAACGCCTTTTAGGCCGACAGCAAGCGATTTGTGATGTTCAAACGCCAAACGGAGAGCTTCGCGAGCGATCGCTTGTTCAAAAACAAGGCTCTTCATCGTCTCGGGAATAGTTGTCGGACGGATCATTTTATTTTTTACGATATTACGCAATTCTTTTTCATCCATGAACAACGGCACCCAACGGAGCACGTTCTCAAATCCGGACTCGGCAAAAACGTTGGATATGGAATAGCTCATACCGAGGTTTGCCGAAACGGTACGGTTGAATACTTTTTCGATATCGCCTTTTTCATTGGCGCTTTCGAAAACGGAGAATACGTCGGTGGTAGCACCGCCGATATCAACGCCGACAACCGCAATGTTCTTTTGCTCTGCTACGGTCTGGATCATGGCGCCAACTGCACCCGGTGTAGGCATGATAGGCGCATCGGTCCAGCTCATGAGTTTTTTATAACCCGGAGCCTGTTGCATAACATGTTCCATGAACAGGTCATGGATCTTATGGCGTGCAGGGCCGAGGTTTTCCTGTTCAAGTGTCGGGCGAATATTGTCGCATATTTCCAACGCCATCTTTTCGCCGATAGAATCCTGTACGATCTGACGTGCATCTTTATTGCCTGCATAAATAAGCGGCAGATGATAGCCGATACCCAAACGAGGGCGCGGATTTGCTGCAGCGATCATTTCTACAAGTTCTGCAATATGCGTTGTCGTGCCGCCGTCGATACCGCCTGCAAGCAGGATCATATCAGGACGGAGGTTACGAATTTGCTCGATGCGCTGATGCGGCAAACGGCCGTCGTTGGTGGCGATTACGTCCATAACGATCGCGCCTGCGCCGAGAGCGGCACGTTGAGCGGATTCGCCGGTCATTGATTTAACAACGCCGGCCACCATCATCTGAAGGCCGCCGCCCGCCGATGACGTGGAAACGTAAATATCCATACCTTCGGTATCATTTTTACGTTCTTTTATGAGAAGATTATTTTCGATGAACTTTCTGTTGGTCAGGTCTTCGATCTCGTTTATCGCGTTCAAAACACCCTTCGTAACATCTTCAAACGGCGCCTCTACCGTTGTCGGTGCTTCGCCGCGCTCGATAAGACGATATTCCCCGTCCTTCTTTTCTACAAGGATGGCTTTCGTCGTGGTGCTTCCGCAGTCGGTCGCTATAATGGTTTTCATTTCCTTAGCGCTCATGCACTACTCCTTCCCTTTCTTTTTCCCAAAAATATTCCATAGCCTCCGGTTTTTTCTTTCTGATTTTCGTTTTGCCCGTTCTTCTTTTCGTTTCAATCGTTCTTCTCGTTCTTTTTGTTCCTGTTCCTTTTCGGCAGCTTCGATCGTATCCAAAAGGTAATCGATATTGGATCGTTCTTCGATTATAACCGCATATTTCTCCAGTTCCCAAGATGTGAACACAGCGGTCACGACCGGTGACAAAAAAATCAGGAACTGAGAACCGATTCGATTGAGATATTTCGAGCTCTCAAGAAAAATGATCGCAGGAATACCCATATGCCACCTGATGATCTCGTTGGCGAGTTTATCAAGAAGGCGGATCCGTTCTTCCTGAGGGATATCTTCATACAACAGCATTCTTTATGACCTTTCTTGAAATGATCTCATTCACCATTTCGGCGTTGTCCGCATGAGACAACACAACATCGCCGCGACGATTCTTTTTAGAACCGCGCTCGCTGGTATGAAGGAAAAAATGATTTCCCACTCTGTCAAACGCTTTAAATTGATCCCATGCATACCGCTTCGTCCCGAATGCGGATTTTAACCGAATATCTTCCTCGTTCAAAATGAACGTTTGCGGAAAATAAAACTGAAAGGTGGGCATTATTACAAACACATATGCCACCACGGTGAATAATATACTTTTTTCCCAAAAAAGCAAATAGCAAATCAACAATATCATCAATCCGATGATTAATGTACCAACTAACGGCCGTTGCTTAAACGAATGCACTTTCCAGCTATATAATAACGTCATATTTTCCTTCACTTTTTTACCATATATGCCACCCATAGTCAATATAAATCTGCGATAAATAAGAAATTAGCAGTTCATCTATCCTTATGTAATCAATGGTTTCGGCCGCTATTTTTCAGGCAAATTTACTGACGTTCTGCTCACGGTCATTTATACTGGTATACGTAATTAAAATCACTGTGTTGCGGTTCGTCTATGAAACAATGTTCCGTTATTTTTCTGTACATACTTTCCTCACGTTTTGAATTCCGGTCTTGACCGGCTTGGTTTTCGGTATATACTTCTTATATGCTTTATAAAATAACGTGCTATATTCCAGTCGCCAATGTCAACGATGTTAAAATTGCACTGTTTGATGCCGGCGCCGGAAGGATCGGCAATTATGACAAGTGTTCCTGGGAAACGTTAGGCCGCGGTCAATTTCGCCCTCTACCCGGCTCAGCGCCGGTCATCGGAAAGATCGATGAAACAACCTATGTTGACGAGGTAAAATTGGAAATGGTCTGCGACGGTGAATTCATCCAAAAAGCGGTCACAGCATTGCTCAATGCACATCCCTATGAAACACCGGCATATGAGATCTACCGATTTTACACAAATGATGATCTTTGTTAAAAAGATACATCATGTCATTTCAAATTTTATATCGAACAAGTGCAAAACTCTTTTTTTCTTTATTTATTAATTCTCCATAAGCATAGATCGAATCGGAATCAACTCCGACGATATGATATAATAAAAATTTCTGATTTTTTTTAATATTCATATATCCTGCAAACTGTCCTTTTTTATACATCTGACAACGTATATCTCTATCAAATTTTTGGTCAAATGCCCGTTGTAAAACGAGCGTCTCTTTCATTATCATAGTTCCAAGTATTCCAATTGTGTATTTTGAAGAGATAGATGTTTTACTAACCTTTATTGAATAATCTGGTTTTGGTGAATTTATCACGTGATTTTTTTCCATTATAAGAATATCTCCATTTGCATTGAATGTGTAGTATTCAAACTCATAGCTTACGGGATTCACACACCACAAAGCGTTATTTGAATAGTTCATTGTCCAGAAAAAAGAAACATCGGACTTTTCAACCGGCTCTATAAATGCTCCTTTTATGATTCCATTCACATCATAGCGAACAAAAAGGTTTTTCCCCGAACTCAACCTGCAAAGCACATCTCCATTGTCAAGAATTACCGCTGAATTGAAATGACCTTCATTTATTAAAAAAACATCTTTAAATGCAAAAACATGCTGTTCAGTATCAAATCCTATCATGATGATTTGGCCGCTACTGGTATCGGCTAAATAAATGATATTGTTATATTCTCCGATTATACGCGTGCCATATTGATCAAAACTACCAGGGCCGCTTTCTTTGCTTTCATATCGGGAAATGATGGCGCCTTGTTGATTTATTGCAATTAATCCTTCTCGCATTTGATCAAACAAAATTATATCATCATTTTTGCATAAAAATCCTTGTAAATACATAGAATCGGTCAAGGGAATGATCGTCATATCTTCTGATTGAATCGTACGGATCGGTTTATCACTTTTACCACACCCAACTATCAATGTGATTACAATAAGATATATTACATTTTTCATAAATTCACTCCTTTTTTATCCGGCCATCGACAGCGCAAACAAATGCACTTCTACTGCCCCTGCTTCCTTC
>CAZIJP010000131.1:0-7599 GCA_964539615.1 uncultured bacterium | reverse complement strand
ATATTGCTATTATACATTTTTAAGTTTTTGTAACTTGCGTTACTTGTGTTTTTCTCAGTTGTGTTCTCGAAACTCAAATCTTAGTTCAAGTTTCCCTTACTTATCTCATCTCTATGTTCTACAGCTCGCCGCTTTTACGGCTACGTCCCCTGGGGGTTTCGAACCCCCGTTGCAGGGATGAAAACCCTGTGTCCTAGGCCTCTAGACGAAGGGGACAAATTACCCTGCTAAATCAGCAAAAAACAAACGAAACCAGAGATCCTGCACACACTGCTTCAATGTGTTTTGCTGACTTGCGAAGGTCATTATACGCATATTCAAAATTATGTCAAGAGTTATTTTTACATTTTTTGAATAAAAAAAGGGGAGCATCGCTCCCCTCGATCATCACTTTGTCGTAAGACTTTTTTGCGTTGAAGAATCAACTTTAAATTGTTGTATCAATGTATCCAACTCAGTCATATTGGTTTTCAACATTTCAGCCAGCTCTGAGAGCATATCAATGACAGATTTTGCCTCTGCCTGTTTTTCCACCATCTCATCAACACGGCCTGATACCGATGCGATTGCTTTCCCCTCTTGGTCTGTTGATGAATAGACTTCGCTGAATCGAACGTTGTTCTGATTGACAAGATCAATAAGCGATTGAAGAATAACAGTGATATCTTCCGTATATTTTCGCCCTTGCCCGACGATCTCTTTGGATTTTTTGATAGATTTATTGGTGTTGTCGGTCTCAATATTGATATCTTTTATCATATCGATGATCTGATGGGCAGAACCTTGTGTTTTTTCAGCAAGTTTCCTGACCTCATCAGCCACAACTGCGAAACCTTTTCCTGCTTCTCCGGCACGTGCTGCCTCAATAGCGGCATTCAACGCCAACAGGTTTGTCTGATCTGCAATGTCGGTAATGATCTCTACGAATTTCTCGATATCGACTATCTTTGACGTCAATGCCGAGATCGTCTGCTCCAAACCGTCGGCAGATTCAACGATAGCATTCATGCTTTGATCGGTCTTTTTCATCGTTTCCAAAGCTTTTTGACCATATTCTTGAGAATGTGAGCTGTTGTTCTCGATCTCTTTCATGTTCATAACGATCTCAGATGTGGTAGCCACCATCTCTTCCATTGCCGATGCTATATGACTTGAGATATCGTTTTGAACATCCGAAATCGTTTCCAGCTGTTTTATTTTTTCGCTGACGTTTTGCTCGATCTCATATGCATTGTTCTCAGAGTTTTTCGCCTGAAGAATAACTGCATGGATCTTTGTTGCGAAATTATTGAACTCAATTGCCAACTGACCTACTTCATCATTTGTGGTCACCATCAGGCGTTTCGTAAGATCACCCTCGCCGACGGCAATATCATTAAGAAGATTGACGGCAATACGCAACGGCTTCACGATCTTCGAGCTCATATATACCACGATAAGCAAGCCTGCGGCAAACAGAATGATAAACATTATCGACAAAGTAAGCGTTACTTTGTTTATGGTCTTATTATACTCCACCAACGAGTAGCCGATAAGTATGGTTCCGAGTTTAGCATCTTTTGTGATCTCATGGCCGTAATACAGCAGTTTGTTCTTTGAATCAAGTTTAAAACCATTGACATCTTCTTTCAAATAGTCTTCGGTTTTTTTATCAAGATAAAAGGGCTCCGGCACATCGACCTTCTTTACAACGACCACCATGATCTGCGTGTTCTTTTTCAATTCGTTCAAAGCAGATTCGACGGATGCCTTGTCGTCAAAGTTCAAACCGGTCGATGCTGCATATCCGGAAAGTTCTGCTATGGTCTGCAGCTTGTCTTTTAAAGAATCGTATACTTTAGTTTTGATAATTCCGGGAATATACAGGAATAAAAATAACATCAAGACAAAAAGAATACCGCCCGTAAACAAAACGATCTTCCCCTGAACGGTCTTGAAAATCCTCATCCCTCTCCTCTGCCTTTCCGGAATTACTCCATGGTTATTCAATGACTGCTATAGATTTCAATTCGGCTGCAAGGTTTGCGCCTTCTTTTTGAATCTGGTCTTCTTTCAGATATATCTTGATCGTACCGGAATCATTAACGAGACGGACACTTACTTTTTTTGAATATTTATTATCTGCACCGATCGACAATACCTTGACATCGGATGATACGCGGATAACTTCCTTGATATCAACATCGGAACAAACATACAATGCTGTATAACCTTTTAGTTTGTCGCGAAGATCGGCGGCAAACAAATCGATTGAATTGTTGACCGGATTGTTTTGAACAGACTGCCCTTTTACTTTTGCAAAAGCTCCTGACATTGCCACAGCTTCTTGGGTCGACTTGCTGCTGGTATTATTATACACTATCGAAATGCGAACACCTTCCGATGTACGAGAACCGATAGAACGGTCATAATTCAATACCTTTAAGATCATCTTCACCTTATCGTCAAATTCATCAGCAGATACCAACATAGACACCGCAAACATCATCATCATTATTAACGCCAGTTTCTTCATACTAATCTACCTCCCCCATGCATCTACAAGTATAGTAGAGGAATTCTGTTTTTACAACTCAAAAATATCATCTTTGTGCGGAACACGAACAATATAACCTTCTTTTTCCATTTCCGCAGCAAAAGACAACGCTGCCGGCTCTTCCCCGTGAACAACAAATATCTGCTTCGGCTTATTGGGCAAAGACACTATGAATTGTTTGAGGTCATTTTTATCGGCATGGGCGGAGAACGATTCTATCTTCTTAATCTCGGCGCGCACTGTATGCAGTTCACCAAAGATCTTCACTTCCTTCTGGCCTTCAACGATATGGCGGCCAAGCGTGTTCTCCGCTTGAAAACCCACAAACAAAATGGTGTTCTTTTCTTCAGTTATGGTGTTTTTCAGATGATGCTGGATCCTTCCCGCTTCGCACATGCCTGACGCGGATATGATGATACAGGAACCAGGCAGGCTATTCAAACGTTTTGAATCCTGGGCCGTAGAAATGTAATGGAGTTTTTCAAATCCGAACGGATCACCGTCTTTAATAAGGAAGTCATGCGTTTCTGTGTCAAAACACTCGGCATGGAGTCTGAACACCGATGTCGCGCTCACACTCAGCGGGCTGTCGACATATATCGGTATATCAGGTATTTTTTTTGCGGCAAGCAAGCGATTGAGCGCATAGACGAGTTCCTGTGTCCTGCCTACGGAAAAAGCCGGCACCACCAGTTTACCCTTACGTTTTACCGTGGTGTTCACAACTTGCGCAAGCTCTTCTTCCATACTGGTGATGTTGTCGTGAAGCCTATCGCCATAGGTACTTTCAATAATGAGATAATCGATCGGTTCGGTGATCACGGCAGGGTCATTTAATATCGGCATATTCTTTCTTCCGAGATCGCCCGAAAAAAGAATGGTCTTCCCTTCTGCCTTCACAATGGCCATGGATGAACCGAGAATATGGCCGGCATCGACCAATTTCACATCTACACCGCCTAATATTTTGAAAGGCCGGTTATAGGTGTAACTGACGAAATAATCCAATGCTTTCACTGCATCTACCATTGTATAGAGAGGATTGAACGGCTCTTCCAATTTTTCGGCACGTTTTTTATTGGTATACTCAATATCAGCTTCTTGGATGTGAGCGGAATCACGGAGCAATATATTGGCAAGATCGCGTGTTGCATGCGTGCAAACGATATCTCCTTCAAATCCTTTTTTAGAGAACAACGGTATCGCGCCGCAATGGTCGATATGCGCATGGGTCAATACAATGCAATTGATCGCTTTCGGGTCAATGCCGTCCATTGCTTTGTTCATATTGTATGCTTCTTCGCGTTTTCCCTGGTACAACCCGCAATCGACAAGGATATTTCCCTTATCGGTCTCCAGAAGATGTTTTGATCCGGTAACGGTACGAGCTGCCCCTTTAAAAATCAATCGCATGATTACTCCTTTCGGCTTTTCCCTATAGAACGCGGTTCAAATGCTTTTATGGTCTTATCAGTGGTCTGTTGCGGCCTGCGCTGCAATTCGTGCACATACAGCGGGAAACGACTGCCCTGTTTAAATCCTGCCTGTTGGTACAACGCCACGGCGCTTGCATTTTCTTCGGTCACGGTAAGCGTAATACCCGCATACCCTTTCTCGGCGACCATGTTCAGATAGTCATTGAGCAATTGCTTGCCGAAACCTTTTCCGCGCAACGCTTCGAAAAGACCGAACACAAGCAACAACACGTTGTTATCTTTTAATTTCGACGACAGGATCAAACCTACCGGCACATTCTCTTTTTTAACGATAAAAGAAATATCCGAGAGAAAGACCCCCATCGTATTATTGGTGATATTTTTCACAAGGGCCTGCGCATAATCTATATTTTGATAATATGGTATGATGTCGTACTCTAAAGAATTTTTAAAGGTCAAATAACTCAGAAAGGCGAGCGATTTTTTATCCGACGGCAGTACAGGCGTAAATTCAAACGGAGAACTCTTCTCTACAGCCGTATATTCCTGCATATCAAGGCGGTATTCGCTGCGGGTATACCGTGACATCGGCACATCGAATGTTTCAAGCGCCGTATACGGGGCAACCGAAAATAAGCGCGATTGAAAAACGACCTTTTTCACTTTCTGCGGAAAATGTGCAGCAATTTTCAGCCACACGGTCGTAAACAGATCTTTGGTAAAAAAGGTCGGCCGTATATAAAAAAGCCTGATCTCCCCCCAGTCGTTGACCGTACCGAGATGTATAATACCGATCGGAAAATCGCTTTCATCCTGCTGAACAACGATGATCGTATGCGGGGATGCCAAAAAAGACCCGTATTTACTGTGCACGTAATCACTGAGGTCTTCGTCAAACTGTTTACGATAATATGCCGCATATTCCTTTAATATCAGATCGAGCATCATGGGATTTTCTTTGGCAATGATGAACTTCATAGTTATTTGCCCTTCTTGCCGTGTTGCACCTGAGCACCGGCAAATGCATCCTTCCCCATCATTATAGCCGTGAGCAACGGGTAGATGCGCTTAAGCTCCGTTTCGATAGCATGCGATAATCTGCGGATCTCCCACTGAGCGTGTTTATCTGAACGAAGGCGAACAAAATGATACCATTCGCGGATATTCGCTTTCATGATGACCCTGCGTTTATGAGCATTGGTAAGCGCATATGATGAAACGGGGCCGTCTAAAAACGCAATGTCCCCAGCGAGTTCTTCGGTTTTCTCGATCGCTTCGGCAAAAACATCGGTCATATCGCATTCCTGAATGGAATCAGGCATGACAGTTCCCAACGTACAATCATACATGCCGGGGATAATGGTAGACATGCGATGACGCTTCAATTGTGCATAACATGATGCCGACATGACCAGTTCGAGTGTCACATCCGCCATTTCGAAAGCGCGGTCCATTGAATCGTAAAAATTTATGCCTTTCCACTCTTCAGCCAATAACGACGGAAGTTCGGCTTTTTTCAAACTGTTCAATAACGTTTCATACGTAACCGACCTATTTCGGTACAACAATGCGGTTATCACGCTTTTTTCACCGTCGGCAGTATGATTGATAACGGTTACCGGCGTTTTTATCGTATTTTCCTGTAATTCAACATCATAAATGTTCTGCCATTTTCTGAAATCATAATCACTCGGCTCGGTATACCGGATAAGTGACGGAGCTACCGGTTGTAAAATATCATAGAGTTGACGGCTCAAGAACTGTGCTTCCAAAAGCGGCACCGAAGCAAGTTTTTTAATGATATATTCCGCTGAACGCGCATTGACGGTCATACCCATTTGCGTGGTCGTAGCAAGCGGCAATACATAACGCGCATCTTCTTTTGCCATTCCTGAAATATCATTTTCGGAAAGATCAGTATGTAATGAGCTGAAATGATCGAATAATCGCGTATAGAGTTTATCATAGGTAATATTCAATTCGTGGACCGTTTCTATAAAACGCTTACGCAGGCCGGCCTCATCTTCAAGCTCTGCAGGCACGATGAAATCTTCGTCCAACTTTACATAGCGTTGTGATTTTTCGGTAAATGAAACGACGCGGTGCTCTTGCAGAAATTCTGTTGCAAGTCTGGAAAGCCCGATGATATCGATATTGAAAACTGCATGTTCAGCAACGGAAGAATGCCCCATATCAAAAACGATGGATTCGTTTGATTTCCGTGCCTTATGGACATCTTCGACGGCTTTTTTTCTAAGTTGATCGACCCGGAGCGGCGATCTGCTGATACGCGCATAAGCGGCCGAGATCGTCTCCGGCGTGAGGCTGTCGGATTCGATGAAACACTGAAGGCGCTGAGCCGAATCGCCGGTGTCGTTTGATGCTTCCCGAACTATGTCTTTCATCTCACACAATTTACCATAATCGACATTCATTCCGGCAAGCAATACTTTCATACCCATCACCCCTTTATTGGATTATATCGGATTATGTGCAATTTTGCAATAATGCATTTCTTGAAAACAGAAGAAGGAGAAAAAAAGTTGAAGAAAATAAAAAAGGGCCGTATCGCTACAGCCCTTCAAATATCATGAATTTATGTGATCAAAAGGCGGAATCATCCACTCCGCTCAGCCAATTTTTGATTTCGGAAACGACCGATTGCACACATCCGTCGGCGAACGGAGATATGAGCCCCGATTTTTTCACAAGCGCCTGGAACGGTGCGCTTCCGCCGTACGTGCAGAGAGAGACATAATCATTCCATGCCTTTGTGCGGTCCTCACGGGAACGTTTCCAGAATTGCATTGCGCATATCGAAGCAAGCGTATAGTCGATATAATAGAACGGCACTTCGTAGATATGGGCCTGCCGCTGCCAGAATCCGCCGTTCTCCAGGTACTTATTGCCTTCATAGTCACGCCACGGCAGATAGGTCTTCTCAATTGCAGACCAACGCGCACGGCGTTCTTCAGGCGTTGCCGAAGGATTTTCGTAGACGAAATGCTGGAATTCATCCACAGCTACGCCGTACGGAATGAACAACAGCGACTCGGACATATGTGAGAAACGATATTTCTCGGCCTCATCCTCAAAGAAAAGGTCCATCCACGGCCAGGTGAAATATTCCATGCTCATAGAATGGATCTCGCTCGTTTCATACGTACCCCAGAAATATTCCGATACCTGGAAATTACGGCTCATATACACCTGGAATGCATGTCCGGCCTCATGAGTGAGCACATCCACATCGCCTGATGTTCCGTTGAAATTGGAGAAGATGAACGGCGATTTGAATTTTTCCAAATACGTGCAATAGCCCCCTCCCGCTTTTCCTTTTTTATTCACAAGGTCCATGAGTTCGTTGTCGGTCATGAACGCAAAAAACTCTTTTGTCTCGGGAGAGACCTCATTATACATTTTTTTACCGTTCTCTAATATCCACTCGGGAGAGCCGTGCGGTTTGGCATTGCCGGAGGTAAAATTGAACGGTTCGTCATAATATTTCATGCTTTTTACGCCGATACGTTTTGCCTGCCGCTTACGCAGGTCATGCGCGATAGGCACGATGAAATCACGTACTTGTTTGCGGAAATTTGCTACCATCGAGGCATCGTAATCGGTTCT
>CAZIJP010000130.1:0-7644 GCA_964539615.1 uncultured bacterium | reverse complement strand
AAGCCGGTCGCTATCTTGTTAGTCCTGCATAACTTCTAACATCGAAAATGGCTCATCGTATCTTTATATTGACATACAGTAATTTTTGTTTATCATAGTGCAAACAAGGAGGGAATGATGAACATTCGGGATTTCATCCATAATGACACAATTTTTATAGCTGATACGACAATGACAAAGCCAGAGGCGATAGCCGCGCTCTGTGAGAAAGTATCGCGTCATTATTCTCTCGATACAAAATCAATACTGCAACAAGTAAATGACCGTGAACAAAAAATGACCACCGGTATCGGCGGCGGCGTTGCGATCCCCCATGCCCGCGTTGAAGATCTTAATGATTTCGCTTTCGGCGTCATGATCGCAAAAAAAGGTATCGACTTTGAAGCGCTCGATAAAAAAGAGGTACATGTCATCGTTATGATACTTTCACCGTATTATAAAGTAAAAGAACATATAGCTCTACTCTCGAAAATTTCATATTTCCTTACTGAGTCAAAAAACTTTACTGCAATTACCGAAGCCACCGACCCGTCTCAGATTGCAGATATTCTAAAAAAATATTAACCCATTACTACTTGATTATTCGCAAACAGCAGAATGATATCTGCTGTTTTTTTTATCATTTTATTGATCGTGGCAGATATACCGAAAATAATGTCCCCTGTGTATCGCTCACACATTCAATATGCCCGCCATTTGCAACGATGTTCTTTTGCGCAATTGCCAAACCAAGTCCCGTACCGTTTTGTTTTCGGGAATAAAACGGCTTGAAAATATGATCAATATCATCTCGGGCTATTCCTTTACCGGTATCCCTAACGGTCACAACATGGTCAGACTCCGTGGATGAGATCGATACCGTTACGTCACCGTGCTCATCCGTAGCCTCTACGGCATTCCAAATAATATTATTGAATGCTTGTATCAAAAGATTTTTATCCCCGTTAAACACAATATCGTCCTGTGCGGAATATTTTATTCGCCGCGGAGTAATTATTCGAATCATAACGATAATATCGCTTAGCATAGTTGAAAGATCGATATCTTCATGGACAATATTCACGCCTCTTACAAAACTCAAAAAATCAGTAACAATTTTATTCAACCGCTCGGATTCTCGTAATATAAGATTATATAGTTCTTTATCACTTTCTGCCAACGTGTTTTCATTCAGCACCTGAATACTGCCGTATAATGATGCAAGCGGATTGCGCAGCTCGTGAGCCATACCGGCACCGAGTTCACCGAGATATGCCATACGGTCAAGTTCGTTGATCCGGCGTTCCATGCGCTTTTTTTCAGTTATAAATTCGAAACTCATCAGATACCCGATCGTCTCTCCATTCCTTAAAATTGGTGCCGTGATGATCTTAAAATCGTGATTATCGATTCTTTCCTCACAATCAATGCTTACATGTTCGTCAATGACCGATTTGACTCGACGACATACAGCCTCCGGCAGAAGCACAGTCCATAATGCGCCCTTATAGAGTGATTGAAAAAACTCGGAAGCTTTTGTGTTCCACAACGTAAGTCGTCCGTCACGGTCAAAAACGAGTAAAAGTGACGGGATATTTTCAAATATATCATTGATAAGAACTGTCTGCACTTCATACTGTTCGCGTTTTTTATAATAGGCGATACTCAGATTGGATATCATAAAACAAGCAACATAAAACAAGACAAGGTTTATAAAAATTGCGATATAGGAAGTTGAGTGAGTATTGTCAATGATCAGTTTTTCTCCGGATGTAGAGTAGACCGGCAAAACACCGTTTGATATCAGGAAAAAACTTGAAAGATAAGCAATGCTGACAATCGTGGCAATGTAAATACTTCCACGATCATAAAAAAACACTGAGGATACGATAATGATCAGGTAAAAGATCAGCGAAAAATTGCTTGATATTATTCCGCCGTCGAAAAATGTCAATACGGTGATCAGCGCAATATCGATAAGAAACTGTACGAAAAGAAAAACTCTATGTCGGGTTAGATATTCCTGCGCAATGATGCTGATCATAAAAAACACATCGCTCATAACAAGCATGATAAAGAATGCATTACGCGAAACCGTATCTGCATTGCTCGAAAAATAAAAATACCCGAGCAGCAAATTATAGATCAGTATCCGGGCGATCAAATAAAGGGTTATTCGCCGGTCAATTTCATTACCTGGTGTCATCAAATGCTCCCATGATATGCGTTACATCCGTTCCGATCAAGCCGATCACATCAAAGCGTATCTCATGACCGCGGTATGTATCACCTTCCGAAACGAGGAATACCTCAGCTGCGGCAAGTATCTTGCGCTGCTTTGCTCGGGTAACACTTTCACAAGGTTCGCCGAAACAGTTGTTTTTTCTTTTTTTGACCTCAATGAAAACAAGAGTATTTTCCTTGACCGCAATAATGTCTATTTCCGCTTCACGTATACGAAAATTTCGTGTGATAACATTGTAACCTTCATGTTCAAGGTATATGCAAGCCCTATCTTCACCGTCAGCACCGACCTGCCGTGTGTTACTCATCTTTCATACCGATGATCTTGTAAATCTTTATCGGTTCTTTTTTATTTTTTACTTTATATTCACCCATATATTCGGATATGACACTGTCGCATACGTCTCTGTGCGTAGACTCACTGACAAATATCTCATTGAGCCCGGTCAATCCCTGGATACGGGATGCGGTATTGACCGTGTCACCGATTACCGTATATTCGGAACGTTGCTTTGACCCGATATTACCGATAACTGCGGCGCCTGTATTGATCCCTGCTCCGATATATAAGGGCTTTTTATCCCATTGAAGGCGCTTTTGGTTGTATTCATTCATATATTTCATCATTTGCACAGCAGTACGGACTGCAGACAACGGATGCTCGGGAAGATCGACCGGAGCGCCATAAACAGCCAATATGCCATCTCCGAGAAATTTATCTAGCGTGCCTTTGTTCTTAAAAATAAAATCAACCATTTCCGTAAAATAATTGTTAAGAAATTTTACGACATCTTCCGGCGAGAATTCTTCGCTCATCCCGGTAAATCCGCGAATATCGGTAAACATCACCGTCAAATACCGTGTCTCACCGCCGAGTGCGATGTTTTCTTTGTTTTTCAACAAATACTCCGCGATGTCCGGGCTGAGATATTTTGAGAACATTTCTCTGATAACTTCTTTATCTTTCAGGTTCTTGGCCATGTGATTGAATCCATGGGTCAATTCGCCCAACTCATCATTGGTAAGTTTTTCGATATATACATCATAATTACCCCGCGAAATCTCATCCACACCTTTGGTCAAATATTCCAGCGGTTTCGTCACATATGAAACCATGATCCACATGAATAATGAAATTGCGATCAATCCCGCAAAAACAAATATCAAAATATACATCAACACTTTATTGACGATAAGGATGATATTGCCTTTAGAAAATACGATATTGACGCTTCCCAATTCAGTTTTACTATTACGTTTATAGATCGGCGCGGAAACGATAAACACATCATTTCCTTTATATGATATTTCATAGATCGAAGAACGGTCGCGAAGATGCTGAGGCATTAATCCGTTGAACGACCGATCGGATTTTTTGCTTTCCATGAGGAATTCACTGTTTGAGTGCGCGACAAATATCCCTTCCGGATTGAGTATGTATGCTTCAAGAATATCCTCATTTTGCTTGAAATTTGCTATGACCTGCTGCAACGACAGATCATCGCCGAGAACGATCGGATCTTCTGAGATCAATGCAGCATTTTCCGCAAGTGTCGACATCGAGATCCATGTATCATAGATTATTCGGTTTTTTACGGTATTGAGTACGAAAAGAATAAGCATGAGAAAAATGGGTATGAATATCATAAAAAACCCGATCAGATATTTTCCCTTCAAATTTAAACGCATGTCATCCTTTCAATTTGGCTTCCGCGCGCTGGATATATTCTTTGACGTTTTTATAATTGCCGGCAAGTTTGATCACCTCTTGCCAAGTCTTTATTGCGCCGGCATAATCGCCGACCGTATATTTGTTTATACCTTCAAGATACATCTTGTGTGCAGTTTTTTTATTTTCTTCTTCGCTTACGGCGGTATTCTTGTCGAGAATCGCACGCTTTTGCAATGCCCACGTATCGGCAGAATCATACGCAAGCACCTGGTCAACAGCATTACGCATGCCGTTTATATCATTTCGTTTTTCCGCATCGTCATACGACGCTCTCAGTTGTGTTTTCTGTTTTTGCTCGATGACCGTAATTTGATTGAGATAGTTGCGCGCTTTTTCATTGGAAGTATCCTGTTTGAGCACGCGCTTGAAATATATTCGGGCTTTCACTATATTACCCTGATTGAAATACCGTTCTCCGGTTTTAAAATCACTTTCCACCGTACCATATGTTTTTTGCTTGCCTATTGCTTCAAGCCGTTCTCGGTAAGTGTAGAACTGCGATTCATCCAATGCCGGCTTGAGGTCAAAAAGCATTTTTTCCGCTTCAAACGTTTTCTTTTTATCAAGAAGATCGTTGAGCTGAGCAATCATTTCCTCCCGACGTGCCGTAACGATCGGATACAACCGCAAATACATCAGCCGTGCGTTCTTATTGGCATAATCACTGTCGATAGCTTTCTGTATTTGTTCGTAACTTTTTATATATTCACCTTTGTTGAAATATTCGATGCCCAGTTTTAATGCAAGTTTTGCCGCCGATTCTGCATCACTTTGCTTATCCTGCGCTTTCATGATGAAATAATTGGCGCCGCTTACTTGAGTCATGTCGATCTTCGGCAAAAAGTTCAACGCCGTATCGTTGCGCTGGCGGTAATACAATGCTTTTGAAAATTCTATGAACGCTTCCGAATATTTTTTTGCGGTAAAAAACTGAATACCTTTCTGATTTGATGATGAAACCACAAGATCAAGCTCGCTCGACATAGTGCGGATCATGGCCGTATTGGTAGGATCAAGCTCGAGTCCGCGTTCAAAATACCACAGTGCGGTTTCCCAGTCACCTTGAGCATGATAATAGACGGCGATATTGAAAATGGTATCGGCATCAGTATCAGTAAGCGTCATCACGCGGGCGTAACATTCTATCGCACTGAAATTATCTTTTTTTTCATAGAACAATACACCCAGATTCATCAGGTTATCACTGAGGCCGACGAACTCCTTGCTCTGATCAAATATAAAGAAGAGCTCCTTTTTTGCTTTCTGAAGATCTCCAATCAGAACATAAATCTGAGATTTAATATAATAACTTTTCATCCAAACCTCGTTTAGGTCGGAATTTTTTTCGGAAAATTCAGGTGACATACTATCATGCGCATCCTGAACTATTTGCAGATACTTCAATATGGTATTCGAATTTGTCGATTTCGTATCTAATACATACGTATTGAATAATGAAATAGCATAACTGAGAGCAGATGCCATTATATTACGTTTGTTTTTGTCTTTTTGGATTTGGGTAAGCGGTAGTTTTTCAGCCATTTGGTAATAATCAAGCGCTGCCGCATAATCCTTTTTGTATACGTAGTGTAAATTACCCATTAAAAACAGAGTGTCAGGATCTTTGGGATTATATTGATACGCTTTCGTGGCAGCACTGTATGCAGACTCATAATCTTTCTGATTATAGCTAACCACGGATATATTATAGTATATCGCTGCAAGGTTGGGATTCCCCGGCATATTCGCGGCAGTATCGGCATAGAATAATGCGTTTTTATAATCTTGATTAAAAAAATAGGCCAATGACAGATTATAGACGACATTACTGTCACTAGCGCCTTTTTCTATGATGATCTTATATTCTCTGATCGCGTCAGAATAGTATTTTTCCTTTACGAATTCATCGGCTAGATCGCGCCTAAGGGTCATGTTCTCAGGATCTCGCTCGACCGCCTCTTTCAGCAATGATAATGTTGTGGCATCGGTGAAACTGACTGCCGCGATGAACAGGAAAATAAGAATGCATAATCTCATTTTTCTCCGATAACGTTATTATCCTTATCGAGGATTATCACTTTCGGTTTGAATGTACGGGCTTCTTTTTCATCCATGATCGCATAGGCAATGACCACTACTTCATCGCCAGCAACACCTTTACGCGCGGCAGGACCGTTGAGGCAAATGATACCGCTTCCGCGTTTACCGGTTATAACGTAGGTTTCCAAACGCTCGCCGTTGTTCTTGTTGACGACCTGGACCTTTTCACCTTCCAGAAAACCGGCTTTTTCCATCAAGGCCTCATCTATCGTAATGCTACCTTCATAGGACAAATTGGCATCGGTTATGCGGGCCATGTGCAGTTTTCCTTTTAACATGTGCAGTAACATACGATCCTCCTTGTATTAACTATAGATAATAACCCGTGTTTTTTCAAGCGTTAATTTACCGTTTCGTAACGGCAGAGATTATATCGATTTTACCTGATAAAGCAATGGAAAACGATTATGACGACGCTTTTAGCACAGCTTTGATGATGTCATCCTTTTTAAGCTGTTCCGCCTCGGCATGAAATGCGAGAACCAACCGATGCTGAGCGATATACGGAAAAGCTTCATTGATATGTGACCGTTCCACAACTTTTGCACCCCGTAAAAACGCAAATGCTTTCGCAGCCTTTACAAGATTCTGTGCGCCTCGCGGCCCAACGCCCCATTCGACATTTTTCTTCACGATATCGGGCGCATCTTTTTCATCACGGCGCGTCAGACGAGCAAGCGTTAAACAATATTCGTAATGGAAATCAGAAACGGGGATATCTTTTACGGTCTTCTGCAGTTCAAACAAATCTGCTTTTGATAATTTTACCAAACCGTCGGTTTTTAAGACCGAATCAGTGTCTAGCTTTATAATTCGAAGCTCATCCTCAAACGATGGATATCCGATATTGACCGAAAACAGGAATCTATCGAGCTGTGCCTCCGGCAAAGGATATGTGCCTTCCTGTTCGATAGGATTGCGGGTCGCGCATACGATGAACGGTTCGGTCAATTCATACGACTCTCCGTTGACCGTTACTTTATGTTCCTGCATGGCCTCCAACAAGGCAGCCTGTGTTTTGGGCGGTGTGCGGTTGATC
This sequence comes from uncultured bacterium, assembly GCA_964539615.1. GTDB lineage: Bacteria > Macinerneyibacteriota > Macinerneyibacteria > Macinerneyibacteriales > CAYRFE01 > CAYRFE01. Next base: position 550 of record CAZIJP010000130.1, on the reverse strand, counting down.
TCATCGGCAAGCAGGATATTGGTAAATACCGGGCCTTTCACAAAACGGAAAAAACGTTCGCCCGTTGCGCCGTCTTCCTGCACTACCTCGCTGCCTGTGATATCGGACGGCATGAGGTCAGGCGTAAATTGCACACGGCGGAACGACAGATCGAACAATAAACCGGAAAGATGCACGAGCATTGTTTTCGCCAGACCGGGAACGCCGGTGATCAAACAATGACCGTTGAGTAAAAAAGAAGCCAGAAGCACATCCACTGCATGCTCCTGGCCGATAAAACGTTCTGTAATTTCAGTTCTGACCCGCTGAAGACGTTGCATTATTCTTTTGCGCCGATGGCTTCATTGAGTTTTTTAACGGTAGCATCAACGTCCATACCGTGCGCTTTCAAACCCTGTTCAAGCGTTTCAAACTGAGCGACAGCGCAACCGATGCAGCCGAGACCCAAACGAGCAAGTTCCTGAGCGGCCTGCGGGTATTTCTTTATGAGCTCCATCAACGCAATTTCTTTTGTGATCTTATCCATAAAAAACCTCCTTTACGGTCTTTG
>CAZIJP010000129.1:0-7695 GCA_964539615.1 uncultured bacterium | reverse complement strand
CGTATTTCAAAAAATACGAGAATTTCGTCGGTAATTACGGCGGTTCCTGGTGGCACCAGAAAGAAGAATTCGAATTATTCAACGGCCCGGCCTTGCTCACGTCAAACTGCCTTGTTCCGCCGAAAGACAGTTATAAAGACCGTGTATTTACGACAGGCATAGTCGGTTTTCCCGGCATTAAACACATTGCCGACCGGGAACCGGGGAAACGCAAAGATTTCAGCGCTATAATAGCTATGGCAAAAACATGTCAGCCGCCGACACAACTTGAAAACGGGGAGATCATAGGTGGATTCGGACATAATCAGGTCTTTGCCTTAGCTGACAAAGTTGTAGAAGCGGTAAAATCCGGGGCGATAAAACGGTTCATCGTGATGGCAGGCTGTGACGGACGTCATAAAGAGCGTTCATATTACAACGAAGTGGCCATGAAACTCCCCAAAGACACCGTAATTCTAACCGCCGGTTGCGCAAAGTATCAATATAATAAACTTCCGCTCGGCGATATCGGCGGTATACCGCGCGTATTAGATGCTGGTCAGTGTAACGATTCCTATTCGCTTGCCGTGATCGCACTGAAATTGCAGGAAGTATTCGGCGTGAAGGATATCAATGACCTGCCTATCTCTTTTGACATCGCCTGGTATGAGCAAAAAGCAGTGCTCGTGTTGTTGGCCCTTTTGCATCTCGGATTCAAAGGTATACGACTGGGACCGACCCTACCGGCATTCTTATCACCTAACGTTATTAAAGTTTTAGTTGAAAACTTTGGAATAAAGGGTATAACAAATGCGGACGATGATATTGCCGCAATGATGGCAGGGAAATAACCATTAAAAACAAAGGGGAGGATTGTCCTCCCCTTTTTAAGGATGATATGGAAATCTATAGTCCCCGTCAAAAAGAAATAATAACTGTATCACTTGATATTATTTATAATGAAGGCATTCAGATGCTCACAATGAAGTATATCGGATCTAAACTCGGTATTTCAGATGCGGCATTATACAAGCATTTTGAAAGTAAAGACGACATAGTGATGGCCGTCGTCGATGAATTTGCCGCTTTATCACTCGATGTGCTGCATGACATCGAAAATCGCCCTATATCATCGTGTGCAAAGGTAAAAGCTTTTTTCATCAATCGATGCGAGTTGTTTACACGGAACAAGGCAATGGCGGCCGTGATGTTCTCGGAAGATTTCTTATCGCATAACCCTCGCCTTGAAGAAAAACTTGCCGCTGTAGCAGCAGAACACAAATCCATTCTGGAAAACTTTTTTACCCAAGGTCAGTACAGCAGCGAAATACGTTCGGACATCAACATACGTCATTTGTTTTCTCTTGTCATAGGCACACTACGCTTTCTTGTGGTGCAATGGCGCGGCAGTGCTTATTCATTCGACCTGATAAAACAAGGCTCAGAGGTCTGGGAATCTCTTGAAAAAATGATCTCCCTGAAATGATAACCATTGACCAATTTCGGTCATTCTATCTACTTGTATTGTTAATGTATCTATGATATTCTACTTGAATGTTCGCATTAATTCATGCAACAAAAAGGAGGATCTTGTGCATCATTTATTGACGTTTATAATCCTTATAACACTTTTTCAGATCACCCAAGCACAATCATGGACACTTAAAGACATGGGAGTTGGTCTTGTTGTCGAAGATGATAAGTATGACACGGAGTTAAAGATCATGGAACGCGGCACTGTTTGGGATATCAAAGAATTATATGAAAACGGCGCTCTCTCCGGGAAATATAAAGGAAATCAACGTTTTATGGCATGGATAAGCGGATCACTGATGCAACATTCCACCGATTACTGGAAATACACAATAACCTTTCCCGATGGAAAGAAATCTGAGAATGGCCCGTATGGTTTTTATAGTGCCGGACATGGCACATTTGCCATACCGGCAGCAGGATATAAAGACGGACTCTGGAAGATCGATTTCTTTATCTGGAATAAAGAAACCAAAGAAAGCCGCCATGTTGGCACAGTACAATTTACCACAACATATGGTAAGCCAACGAACAAGGAATGGTCGCTCATTGATGCAGGAATAGGCATAATAGATCAGACAGCATATGATTCAAAACTCTTAATACTTCAACGGGGTGATACATGGTCACAAAAAGAATTGTATGAAAAAGGCTATTTCGCAGGTCGAGATAAAGTATTTGCCACATGGTTGGTCGGTCCGCCAACCGCTTCATATCTTAACGAAAATGGTGTACCGATATATCTCTATAAAATTATGATAACGTATCCCAATTCAACTATCCAAGAATTTGGGCCGTATAATTTTTACGCTCCCGGATTTAGCACCATGTTCATCAATGCTTCAGGGAACATGATTGGGACGTGGAAAATCGATTATTATTTGATACAGCGTGATACCAAAATAACCACGCACATAAAACAATTGAGCTTTGTTCTTACCGAATAGATCTCAACTTGAAATTTCTTGTATGATGAAGTAATTCTGCGAGAACGCCATTACTGCCAAATGAGTTTTTACTTTATTATACTATGGTAACCTTCTTTAACAAATAATAACGTTTCACATTAAAATTCTTAGCAAATAACTGTTACAAATCCATACAAAGAACGCAGATGAACTCTAATCAGCTATGTAACATTTTTCCCTTGACATATCGTATTATCACGTTAATAATTGGCATATGCCAATTAAAAAGGAGCACATACATGCCGAGACCCTGTAAATGCCGAAAAATTCAAGGCGCACCTGAAGCAGTTTCATTTACACCATGCGGACAAGCGAACGACAAGGAACCCGTCATTCTCAGCATGGACGAATTCGAAGCTCTTCGCTTAGCTGACCTCAACGGACTCTATCAGGAAGATGCTGCGGCACAAATGGCTGTTTCTCGTCAAACCTTCGGCAATATCATTACTGCCGCACATCGTAAACTTGCTGATGCCATCATCAATGCGCGTCCGATTATTATAAATTCAGGCCATTGCCCCAAAAGTGATTCATTGAATTATTACGTAGATTCATCATGCTCCAAACGTAAAAACTGTCTCTCTAATAAAAAAAACAAGGAGGATTAGATATGGACTCTGTGCAGAAACCGGACAATAAGATCAAAAAAGTCATCGGTGTATTGAGCGGAAAAGGCGGCGTCGGCAAATCGACCGTGTCGTTTTTATTGGCAGTGTATCTCAAACAACTGGGGTATTCAGTAGGTGTCATGGATGCCGATATTACCGGCCCGAGCATGCCGAGATTATTCAATATCACGAAAGCTCCTGTATTAAAAGGTACCGAACACGCCATCGAGCCTTATATGACAAAACGGGGTATTCCGTTGATTTCAATGAATTTCTTTCTTGAAAGCGAAGATAAACCGGTGGTATGGAGAGGTCCCTTATTGGGAAAAGCAGTCCAGCAATTATGGGAAGAAGTGGTATGGGGAGAGCTGGATTATCTGATAATCGATCTGCCCCCCGGTACCGCTGATATTACACTTACGACCATGCAAAGCATACCGCTGAACGGGTTAGTATTTGTCAGCACCCCGCATGACTTAGTATCGGTTATTGTTCGAAAAACTATTAACATGGCAGCACAATTATCCATACCGATGCTTGGTATCGTGGAAAACATGAGTTACATGAAATGCCCGCATTGCGGAGAAAAAATTGACGTATTCCCCGGCGCATCCGATCATCCGGAAGGACTTGATCTTCTTCTGGAATTACCGATCGCTGCACCTGTTGCGGCGTGTAACGTAACCGATATAAAAGCACAATTTCCCGATATCGATCGTGATTGTGAAACATTTGCACGTCTTGTAGCAGAGAAGGCTAAAAAATAAACCAAGGAGGTTTACTATGAAAATCTGTATACCCGTTACCGAATCAAACGGCATGAAATCTTCCGTTTCCGCTCATTTTGGCAGCGCTCCGTTTTTTGTAATAGCCGACACCGAAACGACTGAGCATACCGTTGTGGAAAACAAGAATGAACATGAACATGGTCAGTGTGGTTCTTTCCCCGTTATCAGCAGCAATAACGTTCAAGCAATTCTTTGTAATGGCATGGGACGCAGAGCATTGGAAAATCTTAATAGAACAAGTGTAAAAGCATTCATTCCTGAAGTAATTTGCGCTACCGCTCAAGATGCGCTTTCCGCTTTCATAAATAAAAAATGCCGCGAATTAATGCCAGAAGCTGCCTGTTCACATGGGCATGATAACGATCACGGGAAAGGTTGCAATCACTAATGAACAGGGCGGGAGCTCTCGCCCTGTTTTTTCTCAAATCACTACAGTCTATTTCTTGCTAAAAACATACCGTCTAAGCAATTCATTATCGCTAATTAAACATGCCACCGAGCAAGAATTGACTCTCCTGCCTTAACTATCTCACCTAAACTGCTCGACAATAAAACATTCTTAGGCAAAATCACATCAAGCCGCGATCCAAATCTTATCATACCAAACCTTTCACCCGTATTAACTGTCATACCAGGAGACAATTCAGTGATTATCCTTCTCGCAAAAATACCTGCGATTTGCCTAAATGCATAATGTCCATGCTCTGTGTTCATAATTACCAAATTTTGTTCATTGAGCAATGACGCTTTAGGAATATGTGCGAAATAGTATTTCCCGGGATTGTAATATACTTGATTAACAATTCCCGCATATGGAATTCGATTGACATGAACATTAAGAGCAGACATAAAAATTGAAATCCGTGTCATTGGCTCATTATATCCAGCTATTGCATCATCGCATATTTCGACAATTCTGCCATCTGCGGGTGAAATGATGGCGTTCTGATCACATACTATGATTCGCTTTGGGTCGCGTATGAAATAACACGTAAATAAAAAGTATACTACTGATATCCCTAAAATAAAAAAAACAAAATCCGAGATATGAATAATGAGCAACGCACAACTAGTTAACAACAAAATACAAGGAACTACTAATAACACCAAACCATATCGCGTCATATCTAATTCACCATTCTAATCATAGGATTTCATTATTTCTGGCTTTTCTTGCAATAACTCAGGGCATAGCGACTCCATCACTGCATTTTTCCAAAAATTCAATTTTGTATGTGTCGTATAATATTTCATTGGTATTGGATGCGTCCCCAAAATAACCGGTATGGAATAATGCACTTTAATAAAGTCCTTAAACCGTTTAATGTTCGGGCATGGCGGATATCCTACGATCATGCCGGTAGCCAAATGGATCACTTCAGCACCATTTTTGATCATTTCAGTAGGCGCATATTCAATATTACCCCCAGGACAACCGCCACAATTGGTATATCCAACCAATTCCAAAGGTTCATTGGCTGGATACATAGCAAAAGCACCTTTTCGCTCCCGCATCGCGCGTAAACATTTTCCGCCACCACAATTAGCATACCGATTACAAATAATAATCCCAATTTTACCCATTCTTCTCTCCTTACAATATTTTTTACTTCCAACTCATACGGAACTATTGATTACTTCTTCCCAACAATATCATATTTGATGTGCAAACCATAATAATTCATTGGTACGATCTTGGTAGCATAGATTTCATATCCATCTGGTGAAATCAAAGTCACATTTTTATCAAAGGCAACATAAATGGTTATATCATTAAAAATAACACTAATCTGTAATGGATCAGTTATCATAAGGGAAAGTGGTACAGTAAAGATATAGCTTACAATATTCTCATTTCCGATAACAGCGGTAAAATCATTAATCGCAGATATCCTGTGTCGTTTTTTGTTAATAGTAATATCAGTAAAATAGTTGTAATCCTTCAGTGTCGAAAAATACTTTTTAAAGACAATGGGGATTTCCTTATCATCCAAATTTCCATTCTTATCCTTGTCACATCCATTTATAACATCCCGACTCCACCATTTATCCCATTCCCACGTTAATTTTATTCCATGGATTTGTTTCTCGCTAAGCAATAATTCAATTGACGGTTTGATAAAAATATGCGGATGTGCAAATAATGGTATAACTACAGTAATAACAATCCAAGTTGTGGCAATTATTTGTTTTATATTCATAGTCATCGCCATCCTAATATTGTAAGTAGAATTTTTAAGGACATAGTCATCCCGATAAAAATCATAAGAATGATGGATAGATATTCTACTATTGCTGAAATAGCTTCCGTTCGGTTTATTATTTTTTGCGAGACTGCCATAATACCCTTTCTTGATTTAATGCTAATATAACCAATACCTGATAAAAGAATAAACATTCCGGCTGAAATTCCCGCAACAGATGCTAACCCTACCGTTGGAATTGAATTTGAAAGTGTAAATAACATAATCATCAGGGCAGCTGGACATGGTACAATTCCGGCAGATATTCCGATAAACACAAGACCTTTATTCTTAATCTTGTCTTCGGAAATATCTTTTTCTTTATGCAGTATTTTATAAATTAAGAAAAATACACCAATAATAACAATCAGTATACCACTTACCACCATAAAATAACTCTGCATTTTAATATGAAAAAAACCTTGTATTCCGGTCAGCACATAATACAAGAGAACCGATATAATAACAGCCGATCCACTATGAATTAAAGAAATAATAGTTGCAAGACGCAATGATTTTCTCAAGGGATGACTTTCTTTTAAAAAAAACGATGCTACCAGGGTTTTCCCGTGTCCAGGACCAATGGAATGTAACAAACCATATAAAAACGATAATCCCATCAATATAATAAAACTTCCCAGTGTAAAATCTGTGGATAGCCCTTGTATTAACATATTGATTTTATCATCTAGGGTTCTCAATAATTCAAGAAAATGATTTTGCACATAACCCTCCCGTATTAATATTCATCCGGTTTAACAAATTGATTCGTGCTATTTACTTTTTTTATTGATCGCAGGCATGATCGTGCGGGTGGTCATGATTACAAGTTCCCCCTGCAATCGTTAGTTCTTTATTAACATACTTTTTTATTATTTGTTCGGACGAAATCGTCGGGGCGCTCGCAAGAACTACAATGTTATATTGCGATAACATATTAATTGCTCCTTGCCCGATTCCACCTGCAATAACTACCGTTACACCTACCTCTTGAAGCCATTTTGGTATTATACCCGGCTCATGAGCAGGAGGTTTTATATCTTCATTTTTTACGATTATACCGTTTGCAATATGAAATACACTGAAAATATCCGCATGCCCAAAATGTGCGCTTAATACTCCTTTGTCTACCGGAATTGCAACTGTTTCGCTCACAATACTGTTGTTGTTAGTAGTTCCTTGATTCATTAGTTTCTTAAAAACCAGCATGACAATCTCCTTTACATTGTTATTTAACAATAGTTTGTAGGATTTCAAGAATCCTTTCGGGAATTCGAATCGGTTTAAAGTCACTTTTCCTAATAAATGCATGCTCAGAAGCACCGCTACAGAGAATTACATCCGAATCATCATTAATAGCATATGACAAAGAAATTTTTAATGGCGTTATTGAGGAAAAAACAGCGCTTACCATAACAGTCCCATGAAAAAACACCGGGTGGCGATAGCATGCTTTTACAGACAAAACAGGTAATAAAATATTTTTATTTTCCAAATCTACAAGCGATATTCCTACATCATTAAAAAGCTGCATACGTGCCGCTTCAAACCATATGATATGATTGGAATGATGTAT
>CAZIJP010000128.1:0-7698 GCA_964539615.1 uncultured bacterium | reverse complement strand
AATTGAATACAGATAACCGAAGATATGATATTAAGCACATTTTTATGCTGCTGATTGAACACTTCAATTTCAGGATGTGATAGATTCAATACACCGATGAGCGTATCCCCGTAGATCAGCGGCATTGATACAAGCGAACCGATATGTACGCCGTCTATGGATACAAAATCTTTTTCTTCTTGTGCATTTTCAACAAGGATAGTTCGACGTTCCTGTGCAGCTTTCCCGGCAATGCCTTCGCCTACTTTAAATGAACGTTTCATATCATGTTTTGTAAAATAGTGATACCCGTCATGAAGATTATAATACCCCGTCATATCCAACTGATCATGCCCGTTGTCATATATCATGAGGGAGGCGCTCGTTGCTCCCATTTTTAAAACTAATATGCGGAATACCTGCTCAAGAAAACTGCGAAACTCCATTTTTTGCGTGATAAGGTCGGTCACTTCGCGCATGAGAGACAAGTAATCCAAATTCTGCTCATACTCCTTAGAAAGCATGATAAAGAGATTACGCATATAATCCGATTGTTTAAAAGCCGCATCAAGATGATCGACCCATTCAAGCGCTTGTTTATCATTTTTAACAGGCTCAAAATCTTTTAATTTATACAACGACTCGCGAATATGTTCGTAGTCGATATAGTCTTTCATTATGCCTCCCAGATCTCCTGAACAAATGCCATTATCCTATCGATCGCCGGTCTCAGTTTTTCAAGCAATTGAACTTCATATTCAGTCAGCTCAATAGACTCATAGTTACCGGAATCGCCAAAATTCAAAAAATGTGCCAATCGGTTCGATGTTTGAATTATTTCTTCATATGTTTTCGGGTTTTCCTCACAAGGTACGGAACTATGATGCTTCTGAACAACATTGACATATACTACCGGCAATCCCCATTTGTCCAGAAGGAATCCGCCAACATCTTCATGGGTATTATCGCGATTTTTACGCTCAATAGCATACAATGATTCGGTGTTTTTTTTACTCAATTGCAACAACAGCTCATACTCTTTTCCTTCAAACTGCATCAATACCAATTTTCCGATATCATGTAATAATCCTGCAAGATACGCGATATCGGGGTCATAATTTTTCAATTGGCTGGCAGTCATCTCTTCAGCTAAAAAGGCGGTCATCATTGAATGTTTTGAAAAATTATCAAGAAATTCTTTTTTCACATCAAATATTTCAAGCATCTGCCTAAACGATAAACTGAGCACGATACTTTTTATCGTATTGTAGCCAAGTAACGATATGGCATCACGGATCGTGTTTATCCTGCGTGAAAAACCGTAAAATGCCGAATTTGATAATTTTAATATCTTTGCTACCAATGCCTGATCGTTCTTGATATATCCCGATAATTCGGTGGCTGATAATTCGGGATCGTTCATTTTTTCAAGGATCCGTTTAATTAACACGATCGACGGAAAGACCGTATCAATCGTGTGAATTTTAAGTTTTAATTGATGATAATTCATACGTTAAATTTGAAATTGATTATATCGCCGTCTTTGACGGTATAATCTTTCCCCTCCAACCGTAAAAGCCCTTTATCTCTCAATGCTTTCATATCTTTGTAACTCATAAAATCCGTATATGCCGCCACTTCCGCTTTAATAAATCCTCGTTCGATATCCGAGTGGATCGCGCCTGCTGCTTTCTTTGCCGGCGTCGTCTTGCCGATCGTCCATGCCTTTACCTCATCTTCACCGACCGTAAAAAAGGCTATAAGGTCGAGAAGTCCGTATGTGGCGCGAACAACGGTCTGCAAAGCAGATTCGGTCAGTCCGGCATCTTCCATGAATACGGAACGGTCTGCTTCCGGAAGCTCCATTATTTCGGCTTCAGTTTTCACGGACAATGCTATGATAGCTGTTCCGTCGTCAAAAGCAATACTTTTTTTCACTGTTTCAACAATAGCATCCGTTTTTTTATACATATCGTCACTCATATTAAGAACGATAATGATCGGTTTTAATGTATAAAACTGAAAACCCCTTATCGACTTACGCTCTTCATCCTTCAAATCGCATAACCGCAACGGTTTCTCGGCATCAAGCGTTTCTTTCAATCGTGAAAATAACGCGAACTCAACTTTCTCCTCAGGAGTACGGAGATGTTTGAGTTTAACAAGCCTGTTTTCGATCACAATAAGATCATTGATGATAAGATCGCCCATGATATCATTTATTTCAGTGATAATATCAGTTTCATTCTGTTCGAACGCATTGATGACAGCCAAAAGGCTATCTGCATTTTTTACATGTTCAAGCATTTTCGACTCTGAACGATTACCGTGTTTATCCTGAAGGCCGGGGATGTCTATATATTCCACGGCGGCATAGGTTGTTTTTTTCGGGTTAAAGATCCCAGACAGTTCTGTCAATCGCGGATCTCTGACCTGTGCCACACCGTGTACGGGGCCGAAAGCATCCTGTCCGGCTTCACCGGTCAATAGTTTAAATAACGTACTTTTTCCTGAAAATTGTTTCCCGATAATACCGCAGTTCAGATTCACGTTGCTTATCCCCCTTCATTGAGCAGTTTTTTCAAACGGAGCATATCTTCCCCTTCAACTCGCTCGATATAACATTTTGTCTCATAAGCCGTACGCGTCTTTAATGAATTGCCGTACGGTTTTATTACCAGTTTCACCATCATGCCGTTTACATCGAGAACACATTCATAAACGCTATCTTTAAGAAGTGCGTTCTCGCTTTTTATATACAATGCGTTTTCATGCAACTCATCAACAACCACTTTCAATTTTGCGGGAGAATCCACCATCAATTGGACCATTTGAGCGGTTAATTCGCCGTAATAGATATTTTTTTTCTTCTCGATGCGGCGTTGCGGGAATGAGCGCATATTAAAAACCAGATAACTGGATTCGCGTCCGGCAACGATGACATCGAGTTCATATTTATCATTAAATATCGGATGACTGAAAACAAGTTTTCCTTGTACCGATGCTTGAATTACCTCGTTCGGCGAAGCGAACGTGATCTTTTCGCCGGTAAAATCGATCTTATGTATATCGATCTGTATCTCTTTTTGGTCATAATAAAAAGTACCGAGAATTTTCGCCTTTTCCCCTATCGCATCATCCATATCAAACATTTTAACCAGGTTGCTTAGTTTTAAAAACTTTACATGCTTTACCAACATGGCATTGGCAAGAGACGCACTGCCGATATGAATATGAACATTATTGAAAATTACGTCATTGACCTTTACGATCCCTTTTCCGGTCTCATCGGCCTGCTTTGTCAATTCTAATTTTCGCTGGACCCGATCTTCCAGCGTTGCATTTAATTTTGTCATCATATCCATGAGCTGCACGAGCATTTTCGCTCCGTTTTCATCAAGTTGCTTACGAACCTCTCTCATTTTCAGATCGCTTATCTGAAGCGCTATTTTTTTCTTTGTCTCATTTAATGCATGTTCCTCGGATTCGATCTTTTGCATCTCAACGGCCAAATAATCATCCCTGCCTACAATGAACTCTGTTTTAACGGCAGTATTTGATCCTGCTATACCGGTGACTATCTCATTTTTTGCTTTTACGATACCGCCTATGATGCTACCTGCAATTATTCTGTTCTTCGACTCACAGATCGAATGGAGTATCTCGCCTTGAATAGAAATTATATCTTCAGCATACAGCCGTGATTGATTTACAAATTTTGCCGATATCGAATTACCTTTAATACTTGCTTTTTCATGGCCGATAATACCCCCGGTAACGATAACCGACCCTGCGGCCTGGATCTCCGCTTTATCAACAATACCGTCGATCAGGATATCGCCGCCGGATATGACCTTGAAATTGGGAAAAACATTGCCTTTTATAATAACATTACCGTTAAAATCAATATTGCCTATAGAATAATCGATATCATGATAGATCTCAAGTATCTCTTTAACGACCAATGTCCCGTTCAGCATATCGACCACGCCGTCCGCCATGGACAATACAAAATTCCCCTCGCGTACAACGTTCTTTCCAATGGTCAATATGACCGGTTTTCCGTTTTCCGCACGGATCGCAGCACCGAAAATATCAGTGCCGTCTTTTCCCGGCGTACTCGGTATGATCTCAACAAGGCGTTGTCCTTTTTTAACGAATTCATATATACCCAATGTATGATAATCTACTTTCCCGACATCTATGTCCACTTTCGGCTTTGTACTTTTTTCCAGATCGACCAAAAATTTCAACATACCGTCATGCCCCGGTTGAGCTGGCATTCCCTCCAAGACACATGTTTCCTGAAATGTATTGAGCGCTTTTTGAAGCAGCTCGAAAGGTATCGCCGCTTTGATACCGCGCTGCGTGATCATGTTCATCATGCTCGCAGGCGTATCTCCTTCTTCAGCAGTGATAAATAAACGCAGGCCTTCATCGGCTATACGCAGCTGCATGTAACCTCCATTGCCTTAAGAAAGGCATCGTTTTCGCTTTCATTTCCAATAGTTACGCGAAAAAATCCTGCCAGATACGGAATGAAACCAAAATTTCTGGTAAAGATGCCCTGTTGTGCAAGTTCATCGGCATGTGAATCGTTAGAATGAATAAATATAAAATTTGTTTTTGAAGGATATACCCTCACATTCGGCAAATCTTTCAATTTCGCTGATATCCTTTCACGTTCCGAGCGGACAAACAGCAATTTTTCATGAAAATACGTTTCATTATCTAAAAGCACATGTCCGGCAAGCAATGAAAACAACGATACGTTATACGGCATGAATTGGCAACGTTCTATAAGCTGGCGATGTTTCGGTTGCGCTATACAATACCCGAGCCGTAATGACGGTACCGAGAAATATTTTGAGAACGTGCGTATCACCGTTAGGTTCTCATAGGAAGCAACTTCACTTGCAAATGTATCATCGCCATATTCATAATACGCTTCGTCGATCACAAACATCACGGCGGGATAATCCCGGACCAGCGATTCAATGACCGATCGTTTATAATAATTACCTGTTGGATTATTCGGATAGGTTATGAACATAAGCGAAGCCGAAGAAAGTTTTTCACGCACATCTTTTTCGTCTACATCAAAAGTATCATGAGTCAGTGGAGAAGTGACCAAACGCGCACCGTTCACGGTCGAAAATATCCCGTATGCAGGGTATGACGGCGTTAGAGTTACGACATCGCCCTTACCAACGGTCCACAATTCTATCAGAGTATGGATAAAACTGTCAGCTCCTGCGCCGACTGCGATCATTTCCTCGGAGACCCCGCAGTATGAAGCTATCCTCTTTTTCAAACGTTCAAATTCTTTTACCGGCACATAACGGTTCGATTGCATTGTCATTGCAACATGCGCCATTTGTGTCACGATCGGATCCGGTAAAGAAAACGGTGATTCGTTCTGATCGAGTTTAGCATAGCATTCGCCGGTATAAACACTAAACTCTTTCATTGATGAAATGTCAGAACGATATTCCATTCAACCTCCGAAATATAAAACAATCGCACTGCTAAACTCCGCTTATCTCAGTATAACAGGACATGAAAAAAAAATCAATGACTGTTTATTCTGTTAATTACATGAAATAATGTACATCTATCTGCTATTTTCACGGTAATATATTGATTTTCAGGACAAGATGTCTATTTCCCCTAAATAAAATTCAGAAAGAAATAGTATTGCAGCTCCTGCATCTTATGCTACAATAAGCGCGTAAACGGAGGTGGGCTTATGAATTTACCTTATGCTGAACCGTATCGTATCAAAATGGTGGAACCCCTGAAACGTACTACCCGTCAGGAACGCGAGCAATGGATCAAAGCAGCCAAATTCAATCTGTTTAATCTTAAAAGCGAACAAGTATTTGTCGATCTGCTGACCGACTCCGGAACCGGTGCCATGAGTGACCGCCAATGGGCTGAGATCATGCTCGGTGACGAAAGTTATGCCGGAGCCACATCCTATTACAAATTGAAAAATGCTATTGAGACCATTTTTGACATGCCGCATTTTCTCCCTACCCATCAGGGACGTGCTGCTGAGAACGTATTATTTTCAGCTATCGTTAAAGAAGGTGACATAATACCGGGCAATGCTCATTTTGACACGACAAAGGGCCACATCGAATATCGTCATGCTCATGCGGTTAACTGCACGATAAAAGAAGCTTTTGACACCACGATCGATCATCCGTTTAAAGGCAATGTCGACCTGGGCATGCTGGAGGATGTTTTTAAGAAATACCCGAAACAGCAGATCCCTCTTACCATAATAACGGTGACCTGCAACTCAACCGGAGGCCAACCCGTATCGATGGCCAATATCCGTGACGTCTCTGCACTTTGTAAGAAATACGGCATTCCCGTTTTCTTTGATGCCGCTCGTTTTGCGGAAAATGCATACTTTATCAAGATCCGGGAAAAAGGATTCGAACAAAAAACAATAAAAGATATCGTTAAGGAAATGTTCTCATATGTCGACGGCTTTACAATGAGTTCCAAAAAAGACGGCATTGTAAATATCGGCGGGCTCCTCGGTTTCCGTGATAAATCATGGTGGGAAAAAGCCTCCGTTTTTAACATCATGTTTGAAGGTTACCTTACATACGGCGGTATGGCCGGACGTGACATGGGCGCACTTGCCCAAGGTTTGAATGAAGCTACGGAATTTGATTATCTTGAATCACGAGTCGGACAGGTCGCATATCTTGGAGAACAATTAAAATCATTTGGCGTGCCTGTACAGGAACCCTTTGGCGGTCATGCGATCTTCGTTGATGCGAAACGTTTTTTCCCGCATATTTCTCAGAGCGAATTCATCGCCCAATTACTCGGTGTAGAAGCTTATATTGAAGGCGGTGTACGCGGCGTAGAAATCGGAACATTGCTTGCCGACCGTGATCCGGAAACTCATGAAGAACGGTATCCGGAGCTGGAGCTTCTGCGTCTTGCGATCCCGAGAAGAACATACACCAATAATCACATGGATTACGTTGCGGCAACACTTGCGAATGTTTTCGAACGAAGAGATTCGATAAAAAAAGGCTTCCGTATCACTAAAGAAGCCCCGATCATGCGTCACTTCACGGTTGAACTTGAACGCTTATAATACTTTTATTTCAGTACTGAATACATAAAAAAACCGCCCTTTCGGGCGGTTTTCTTTTTTATTTACAATCATCACTTATTTATCGCGCGGTGTAGGATCATTTCTGCCGTCATCATATAAACCGTTCAATGTCGTAACAGTACCCTTATCGTCAACAATAAAATCGATGCGGAAATAATCTACACCCTCAACGAGGAATTTCTTTTCATTGATCGGCACGAGCTTTCTTTCTTTTCCCTGTCCGCGTTGATAATATAAAATGCCGTCCTTCATAGTGATCATACGCTCGCCATACTTTCCAACATATTTTTCCAGTATTTCCGTTGAAAGAATGACCGGATTATTCGCAACTTTAATTTTTTCAAGCGCCCATTCGATCGCAAATTTCTTCTGCGGATCGGACGTTTTTTTCACAATACTGTCAAGCGCCATTTCATAGGCTTTTTCCAGGGCTTTTTCTCTTGCGATCGCAACATCAGGTTTCACGCCGACACCTTCCCATCCGGTCTTCGAAATAGGATTGATAGGACGCCCATAAGGCATCTTGACTAGAAAATCATCCGATATTGAAAGATAGGTTGATAGATGACCGG
>CAZIJP010000127.1:0-7862 GCA_964539615.1 uncultured bacterium | reverse complement strand
TGGTTTTAAAACGAGAATTGGAAAGAACCAAATATTGCAAAATTACTAGCTCCAACATTTTCTCGATGAGAAAGTCGCCATAGCGCATCAATACGTATGAACTTAAAAATATTTTCAAGGCCAACACCTGCTTCGTAATATGGGTTTTTCAAATCGCTTAGACCAGTAGGGAATGTGCTATAGTTTTTATTTCTTGTTTCTAAGCTACCCATTAAACCTTTAAAATATCCGACTTCACGCCACTTTAATTTCCGTAAGAGCGGAATTTTATTTAAAAATAGGCCATCAAAATGATGCGTGTAGTAGACACTAACATATTGATCACTAATAAACTCGTAATAATTCATTGTATTGAAAGCCATTGGGTCAAAGAACCATGTTTCATTGCCTTCATGCAACTTGAGTAGAGGATAAGGGAGCTTAGAGAAAACTTTTCCTCCTTCGATAGTGTATTTAGACCATCCAAAGGTTCCAATATTAAACCAATGATCTACCATTACTTTTGCTTTATGAAATTCAAAATTACTTCCAAAAAGATTTGGAATTCCGTATGTATATTGTAGTGTGACAATTGGATATTTTGTCCCCAAACTAGTTCGTTCAAATTCACCCGAAAGGAATCGTTCTTTATATGCGTATCTGAGCATTAAGGTAGCTTCGCTAGTGGTGATGTTTTTAATTTCAGATGTGATTTCGTTATCTTTTAAAATAAAACGACTATTATCTAACGGATAGATATCTCTAAATTGGTACGTGATTCGAGCCGAAAAACCGCTAAGCCATTCCCTGTTATAAAAAGCATCGTATTGGTCAACCATGGAGAGTTTGTTTAAATCGCTACGTCTAAAAAGTGAAGCAAGCAAAAAGTCTTCTCTAAACGCATTATCGCTTTGTCCCAATTGTTCTAAGTCGTGTTTTAAGCTACCCCCAAACGATCTTCTTGGGTTTTTTTCCAAAAGATACAAGAAACTAGTTCCATATTTTAATTTAGTATCTTTTGTGCCATAAGCCACATGGGCATTTATCATCAAATTAGTACTAAATTTATTACTAGTCCTTCCACCAAACCTCAAACGAGTTCCTTCTGTTTGATTAAAACTCAAAAAGGACATATATGGCCCTATTTCTACCATATTTATGACACGATATCCCAGCACCATTGTCTCAATTACTTCGATATATGTTTTTATAATTGGCAATGATTTTAGCGTATCAACCATATAATAGATCGTCTTTTCATCTTTTGTTAGACTATCGTGACGGATATTGCTCCAATAAGCTTCGTCCCGTTTTAGGGCACTGTCAAGTGTTACAACATCGAGAGGAGTAGAATAAAATGCATTCGTTTTTGGAACACCAATAAGATGGTCTTTATACGAAGTGCTTTTGTGCCCATAAAAACCCGTTGTCGTTTTGGCATTATCAAATGCGTTAAAATCGACCACCACATTGTCATTTGTAATCACCCATCGGTTGCTGTCGATGGTGTTAAACGATTGATCAATTGTAATTCCATTGATAAAGTTTAAATTGGCATCTTTGGCAACATCCATTTTGATGTTTTTTATTGCCCACGACGTATCGGCAACCCAAAAGTTCCCCGAAAAAGTGAGCTCTTGGGCTCTTTTTGGTTTAAAAGCAATATTATAACACCATTTTGAGTCAATTACCGTACTATCAACTAAATAGTAACGATAAAAACTACTTCCAAAATCGGCAATGGGGCTCACAAAACTTTTGTCAAAGAGAGGTATATAATTGTTGTAAATGTTAATATTTAAATACAAATCACCCATAAATTGAGTAATGCTTTCGTTCTCAATTCCTGATATTTTAATTCCTTGAATATACTCCTTCGATTTTTTAGGATCTTTTCTTAAATAGATATTTGAAATGGTTTCAGACAAGAAAAAAGGTAAGTAGACTTTCCCATTAACAGTTGATGTGTCTAAATAGTTGAAGATAAAACTGAATTTGTTAAATGCCCTGCTTTTCGTAAACTTTTCATCTATGTTATTCATATCAAACTGAATCTTGTTATAGGCTTCATATTCAATATAGTCGTAATTGAAAGAGTTGTTTTTTTCCTTATTTTTTCTAATATTTTCAACAATGATATCTGCAGGATTTCCGGTATATCTAACAATTACTTCGGCCAATCTGGTACTACTTGGAGTCATTAAAATCTCAATTTTTTGAAAATGGTCTCTGTTAATCTTAATTTTTTGAGGTTTGTACCCAATGCAACTGATTAGTAGCGTATCTGATTTTGATTTTGCCTCGAGGGTGAACATCCCTTCAAAAGAGGTAGTTGCGCCAAAAGAGGTCCCTTTTAAGACCATGTTTACAAATGGAATAGGCTCTTTAGTCTCAGCATCTATTACTTTTCCCATTATTTTTGTAATTTGAGAAAACCCAATAATTGAATTAGTGAATAGCAGAAAGGTAAGGATGTAACTAAATTTTAATCTCATTTTAACTATTTTAAGGATTATATATATCCATTTTTTTGATTCGCACAAAGTATAACAAATATTGCGCCCAATGGTTTAACGATTAATTATGTAAAAATTGTTTTTTAGTTGAAACTTTTTCTACTGCTTCTTTCCATCCGTTTATTAGGTGTTGTTTTTTTGACAAATCAATACTTGGATAAAAATGGGTATATTGGTTCGTATTAACGAGTTGTTGCTTTTCAAAATAGTGTTCTGCAATAAGAGCTACACCTAAGGCAGTGGTCTCGAGTTGCTTATTTCGAGCTACTTCAACTCCTAATATATCTGCTTGAAATTGCATTAAAAAGCTATTGGCAGATGCTCCCCCATCAACAACCAATGTTGTAAAATCAATGTTAGACTCTGACTTAATTGCAGTAAGGACATCCATTGTTTGATAAGCAATAGATTCTAAAGCAGCACGAGCAATGTGTTCTTTTTGAGCCGCTCGTGTTAGTCCAAGTATTGCTCCACGGGCATTCATGTCCCAATATGGCGCTCCTAAGCCAGCAAAAGCGGGAACAAAGTAAACACCGCCATTGTCAGACACACGTTGTGCCAACTCATTGGTTTCAGACGCTTCTCTAATAATGCCTAAGTTATCACGAAGCCATTGAATTGTAGCTCCAGCCATAAAAACGGAACCTTCTAGTGCATAATAGACTTCATTGTCAATTTGCCAAGCAATGGTTGTAATTAACCCTAGATTTGAGAACACTGGCTTTTGACCTGTATTCATCAACATAAAACAACCAGTGCCATAGGTGTTTTTAACCATCCCTTTTTGTGTACAACCATGTCCATAAAGCGATGCTTGTTGATCGCCAGCCATTCCTGTAATAGGGATGGTGCTATTTCTGAAAATAGTTGGATCGGTGGTGCCAAAATGTGAAGATGATGGCAAAACGGTTGGCAGAATAGATTTAGGAATATTGAAAAGTTGCAGCAATGTATCATCCCAAGTTAAGGTGTTGATGTTGAAAAGCATTGTGCGCGAAGCGTTTGTAATGTCTGTAGCATGAACCTCTCCAGCGGTAAACTTCCAAAGCAGCCATGAATCAATAGTGCCAGCCATCAATTCATTGTTTTTTAGAGCCTCTATTGCTTTTTTGCAATGGATTAGAAGCCATTCAATTTTGCTTGCTGAAAAATAGGAATCAACCACTAAACCTGTATTCTTGTGAATATAAGCACTAATCTCTTTATCGTTTTTGAGATTCTCGCAACGCTCCGAAGTTCTGCTGTCTTGCCAAACGATGGCTCTATGAACAGGCAATCCGGTTCGCTTATTCCATAGAACAATGGTCTCTCTTTGATTGGTAATACCAATTGTTTTTATATCCCCAGGCAATATGCTATTTCTCGAAAAAAGAAGCTGGATTACCGCATTTTGAATTTCAAAAATTTCCAAAGCATCATGTTCCACCCAACCATGTTGAGGGAAATATTGGGTAAACTCTTTTTGTTCGATGTCTACAATTTGGTGATTAGCATCAAAAAGTAGAGCTCTACAGCTAGTAGTACCTTGATCAATTGCTAATGTATATTTTGCTTTTTTCATTCTCTAAATTTGGTTCGCAAAGGTAAAGTTACATTATTTTGTGAGTCAATAAACAATTCTTTGCAATTTCTGTTAGGTATCTCAAACACACTCTCTCTTTTATTGGTTGGGTTTTCATTTATTCATGGTGGTTCGTGAATATTCTGAGAGGGTGTGTTTCTTTTTTTTACCAAAACCAAAAACGCTTGAATTTAGTCGTATAGACTACAAAAAAAAAAGCCATCAATTATGACAGCTTTTTTGAGGTCCCGAGCGGATTCGAACCGCTGTAGACGGTTTTGCAGACCGGTGCCTAACCACTCGGCTACAGGACCATTGGAGTGCAAAATTAGTGTTTTTTTTTTATTTAGCAAAATTTTTTTTCTGCGACTCGTCAAATTCAATCAAACATGTTTTGCAAAGACAATCTGTATAGTGCTTTCTTAATTCATTTTTTGTCTCTTCCGCAATAACAAGCGACATACACCAGCAATGTTCATTGTGACTACACTCAAATGTTTCACCACAAATAGGGCACTTTTTTGAGGACAATATCATCGAGTTTTTTCAAGTTTTACACTCACACTTTTTAGTTTTCCGCCCAAAGGTGGATTCATCTTCGATAGTTTTATCTCGATTTTTTCAACCAAAGAATAAGTGCATAAGACTTTATCGATCATTCTAACCACAACAGTTTCCAATAACTTGGAAGGAATTTCCATTTCTGTTTTCAATGTTCGATACACACTTAAATAGTTTACTGTTGCATCAATGTTGTCGGTCAATGCAGCTTTTTCAAAATCGCCCCACAAAACCACATCTACATTAAACCAAGTTCCAATGACTTGCTCCTCGCGAAAACAACCATGGTATGCATAAAACTCTAATCCTTCCAAAAATATTTGACTCATCGATTTTTTAATTCTAAAATGGGTTTCTAATAAATGAATTTTCCAAAGAATTTGGCCAATGATTAATTTTTCTCAATAATTGGCTCCACCTTACGAATTACACCATATTTGCAAACTGGCCCTGGTTGTTCAATCACTGGTTTATTAATGACCTTTTTTTTCTTCTTTTTAGGCACAACAACTTGAGCTGTAGTGTCTTTTTTGATTGTGTCAGTTTTTGCAGTATCGGCTTGTGTTTTCAAGGTGTCTTTTGGCTCTTGAGGGACTGTTTCGCTTGTTTTTGGTTCTGAATTTGGCTTACAAGAGATCAAAAAGACAATCACCATCCACATCATACTTAGAGATATGCGCCATACATTTTGTTTGATTTTTCTCATATTGTTTTTTATATGATTGATATAATTCTATTGCAAATGTACTAATTTATTTGAGTTATATAATTCAAGTATATAGTAAAAAACAATTCATGCTAGAAATATCTTTTTTTGATGATCATCTTACGCTTGTTCTGCGTCCTGCAACATTTTATAATGGCAACGCAAAACATCATGATTTTCAAAATCTCTTAGATGCATTCCATTTCCTTTACACCATTTAAACTCTTTGCAGTCGGCACACATGCCCTCTTTTGTCCATGAACGGTCACGCATTATTTGAAAGCGATTGTTCCATACATCTAAAAATGAATCTTGATAAATATTGCCTTGCACAGCATAAGGACTATTGTTAGGGCAAGCCGAAATGGAGCCGTCGTTTAACACTGATGCAATGTTTATCCCTGCGCGACAAAAGAAGTATCCATCACGTACCTTCTCTTCGTACTTTCCAAGAAATCCCTCACAGCCAAAGTTGACATGCAACTGCTCTTCAGTTCTGCTTTTAACAATAAAGTCCATGACCTCTTTCAGCTGTTTTGGGGAAATTTGCAACTGTGGATCATCCTTGGCTCTGCCTATTGGGTCGATTGCAAATATTCGCCAATGAGTTACCCCCAAACTAAGTAAATGCTGTTTTATGGTCTCAAGTTCGTGTAAGTTTTTTTGTGTGATGCAGGTTACCACATCATAAGCAATATTTGGAGTTTGTGCCACCATCTTAATCGCTTCTGATGCACATGAAAATGAGCGTGAATTTCCACGCAACCAGTTGTGGCTCTCTTCCATGCCATCTAAACTAATGGTAATGGATCGCAATCCAGCAGCAAGCAATTCATTCAACCGTTGTGGAGTTAGCAAAAGACCATTGGTGACCATTCCCCAAGGGAATCCCATTTTGTGTAACTCTGTGCAAACAGTATCTAAATCGGGTCTCACAAGTGGCTCTCCACCCGTAATCACAATCATTACTTTATTTGGATTGTATTGTGTGGCAACTTCTCGGGCAATATTTAAAAAATCTTCACCCGGCATATCTTTTACCCCTTTGTCGCTTCGACAATCGCTACCACAATGTTTACAGGCAATATTGCATCGAACGGTACACTCCCAAAAAAAATAGGTAAGGTCGTGCAATTTAGTTTGCACATGGATGTATTTTGAGGAGAGATTTAAGCCAAGTTTCTGTCTCCACGAAGGTTCTGCGGATTTAATGCTCATTGTTTATCGGCATTTACAGCAACATCACTTTTGTCAACAGAAATATATTTCGCTGTTTTGATGCCATATTTTGTTTGCATCTTTTGGGTGCGACAACCCATGGTTGCCATCAAAATGCCAATAAAAAGGAGCAGAATGCTATAAAAACTTCTTTTCTTCATTTGTTTATCGTTTAAATAATTACCAGTTTTTTAGTCACAATTTTCATTCCTTGGATTAAACTAATTAAGTAACTTCCAGGAGCTAAATTTAATGAATTTACGAATACCTTTTGAGAACCAATAATTGGGATAAAGTTTTGTGTAAACACAATACTTCCAATTTCATTGGTTATTGAAAGTGAAATTTCAACATTTGTTGTTGAGCTGAATTCAATGGTAAACTGATTTTGTGCTGGGTTTGGATACAATGTAAACTCATTTTCTTTTATTAATGTTCTGATGGGTTGTGGTTTTATAATTGGAGTTGATCTTCTGGTTGTATCTCTAGTTGTTGGTGCAATTTCTGGTATGGGCACAATAGCCGTAGGAGGTGTTTCTTCTTGTTCTAAACACGGCGGTGTGTCTAAATGAGGAAGTTGAATGACGACCTCTTTAATAGAATATGGTTTTACTGTTATGGTGTGTTTTTCTGAGGCAAAACTTCCACCATTAAGCTTACCATCAGTATCGTATACCGAAACGACAAATACTTTTTCTTTTTCTCTTCCAGAATAATCGTAATCACGAATTCTTGAGTTAAACATTCCTGAGCTATTTGTTCTAATCGTGTCAATTCTGTTTTCTTCTTTGCACTCTACAATTACCTGAAGATTATTGATGGGTTTATAACACTCTTTAGAAGTGATTAATCCTTTTATCCCATAATAGGCCGCTGGTGCACCATATTGAGCTATTACTTTGGCCGAAAAACCAACCACTAACCCAATGATTCCAATAACAGAAGCCAAAAATTTATAATAAGTACGTCCCATTTTTCACCTTTTTTATATTATAACATACAAATGTACAGATTATTATATTAAATGTCAATATTTCAGAAAATGAAATAGGAATTTGAACCACATAAGGCACATAAGGGACACATAAGAAGAGATTAGAAATTGAATTCCTTTTGTGAAAACCTTATGTTTCTTTTGTAGTGAAAAAATGAAATAGGAATTTGAACCACATAAGGCACATAAGGGGCACATAAGAAGAAATCAGAAATTGAATTCCTTTTGTGAAAACCTTATGTTTCTTTTGTAGTGAAAAAGCTGAAAATAGGAATTTGAACCACATAAGGCACATAAGGGACACATAAGAAGAAATCAGAAATTGAA
>CAZIJP010000126.1:0-7986 GCA_964539615.1 uncultured bacterium | reverse complement strand
ATTTTTCCGGCCGGATCACAACAGGTAACACCATATGCTGACGGTATTCTTTTCATCAGTCTGATCAGCGGCAGGAACCCGCAGTATCTGATCGGCGAACATGTTCAGTCCGCCCCGATGATCAAAGCCAGCGGGATCGAACCGTTGTCGACGGCGTATATGCTTATTGAATCAGGCTCAATGACCGCAGTTAATTTTGTCAGTAATACCATGCCGATACCCCGAAAAAAGATCGATATTGCGGTAGCGCATGCATTGGCTGCTGAATATCTCGGAATGAAACTTATTTATTTGGAAGGCGGAAGCGGAGCGGACATGTCTGTTCCGTCAGAAATGGTCAGCGCCGTCAAACATACCGTTACTATTCCGGTGATCGTGGGCGGTGGTGTAGATGACCCGCAGACAGCTGCCGAAAAAGCTAAGGCCGGAGCGGATATCATTGTTGTCGGAACGGCACTTGAGAATAACCGTTCGGAAGAGTTACTGCGTGACTTCCGTAATGCGGTACGATGAGTATTATTTCGGAGATCATCTGGATATTGGCATTGATCTATTCGTGTATTCTGGTCTATTTCTTTCTCGGTATATGCCGGGTTGACCGTAACAAAAGATCCACTACTTCGCACAACAGTTCCGTTTCGGTAATTGTCTGCGCGCGTAATGAAGAACGGTATATTCGTGCATGCGTTGAAAGCCTTCTTACACAATCATATCCGGTAGAAATAATCATTGTAAATGACCGGTCAAGCGATGCTACGGCAGAGATACTTGCTTCATTCGGAGATGCCGTTACCGTTATTCATATAACCGAATGCCCGGCAGGAATAAGCCCTAAAAAAAATGCACTCATGAAGGGATTTGATGCAGCAAAAGGAAATGTGTTATTACTCACTGATGCCGACTGTATTGTGCCCCCTGATTGGGCGGCATCTATGTTTTCTCGTTATTCATCTGAAACCGGTATCTGTGCCGGTTTAGTATATGTACGGGAGTCATCGTTATGGCATCGATTGATGAATCTTGAATTATTTGCATTGTCGGCTTGTACAGCAGGAGCGATCGGAATGGGTATCCCGATGATAGCTACAGGAAATAATCTTTCATATCGTAAAAAAGCCTATGAAGAAGCAGGCGGTATCTCCCCGGTCTTGCACATCGATTCCGGTGATGATGATCTCATGGTGCAGCGGATCGCGGCTCTCGATGTTTGGACGTATGCGTTTTGTACCGATCCGGATTCATTTGTACAAACCGAGCCGGTGGGTTCGCTCGCGGCTTTTATCCGACAACGGCGTCGGTGGGCATCACGGGGATTGGATTATCCGTGGTGGCTTATTATTATTCTTGTATGCATCTATGGAATGTTCCTTGTTTTTTTGATCGTTCCGGTCGGATTAGCCCTCTCTGCGGAATGGTTACCGTCTTTATTACCGATAGGAATAGCTCTAGGCATGGAAATTGTCGTATTAACCGCAGGGCTGCTTCGTTTTAAACGCTTACGCTATATTCTATATTATCCGATCGTTAAATTACTACAGGTACCATATATCCTCATAATGCCTATCCTTGGCATCGTTAAAGGATTCACATGGAAGTGATGCTTTTTGTATCGATCGCGTATGCGTTTGTTTTTTTACTGCTTACTGTCTCGTTATTTTTTCCGGAGCGAAAGCCGGGAAAACCGCTTATTGGACGATTGTCGGTATGCATACCGTTTCGCAATGAAATAACGAATTTGGAAACTAATTGCCTTTCGGTGAAAGCACTTGACGATGAACAGGTTGACGTGATCTACGCTGATGATCATTCCGATGACGGATCGGCACAGATCTGTGTAGACCATGGATTTACTGTGGTCGCTGTTGAAAACGGGAACGGAAAAACGGCGGCACTACGGACAGCATCATTAGAAGCGAAAAATGACCTATTGGTTTTCACCGATGCCGATTGCAGTGTCCCGCCATCATGGTTGTGGGAGTTTCGCCATCATTTCAGTGAAGATATATGCTTATATATAGGGACCATCGCTGTTCGGCGATCTCCGATAATGACACTTGATTTCAATTGTCTTATCGGGGCGGCTGCCGCATTATATCGGCTTGGCATACCGTCAAGTTGTCCCGGAGCAAATATTGCCGTTACAAAAGAGGTGTTTTTACGTTTTACTGCATATTCGCCGAATCAGCACGCTGCTGATGATGCGGCATTGTTCCATTACATACACACGGTCGAAAAAAAACGCATCCGCTTCATATTTTCTCCTTTTCATACGGTAACGACCGAACCGTATGATTCATTGGGAGCATTTTTCAGTCAACGATTGCGTTGGGTTAAAGGCGGATACCGGTTAGATCCGTTATTGTTCACGTATCTTTCGTTTATTCTATGCACACATTTCCTTTTTTTTATCTTTCCGATGTGGCTGTGGGTACCGGTACTGTGCAGTTTGGTCTTCAGCGCCGCGACCGCTATCAAAATGCGTCAATACAGGCTATTGCCTTTAACACCGCTTTATGGTATCTTTTTCACGGCATATACGACACTGACGGGGATATTGTTTCCGTTCATGGGTCGATGTGTTCGTTGGAAAGGACGTGCTTTGTGAGCATCTTGGTTGCCGTGATCACCATCGTTGTTTTTGCCTACCTGTGTCTGTGCATCATCACATCGTTGCCTTGGCTGAGAAAAAAACATGGTGCATGTTTTGCTCAAGCGGAACAAAAACATATGATAACGATCGATGATATGCCTGACGAAGCTGCTGATGAGATATTAGACGTTCTTCATGAACACTCACTCAAAGCCGTGATCTTTGTTGTCGGTTCACGCATTGAAAAAGACACAGCTTTGCTTAAGCGTATCATTGCAGACGGGCATACGCTCGGAAATCATTCCTACATGCATTATTTCTTTAACCCGCTTTCAACAGCAGTGATCACGAACGGCTTTGCCATGAATGATGATGTATTGAGCCGTAGCGGTTTATCAACACCGCATATCCGCACACCGCACGGCTATCAGACACCGGGGCTTATGCGGTGGTGTCGAGAGAACGGAAAGACGTTTTGGTATTGGGATATTATGCTGTGGGATTTTTTGCCGGTTCCTTTTTCAGTCCTTCGCAGACAAGCAGATCGTTTTATAAAGCAGGGCGGCATATTGTGTATGCATGGCCGTAGGCGTTCGGTAAAAGTGTTACGGTATATCGCGGAAAGGATAGTAACGGCATGATCATGATCGGCGGGTATTATGCAGTGCATTACAAACAGGGCTATGTGCCGGTGAAGGTCATTGCCATTACGCAGCTGGAAACAGGTATGGTCTATCATGTGAGCATCTTCAAAGGCTTGTATGATAAACCGGAAAATATCCCCGGTCCGGAGGAACACGATTACTTGCTCGAACAGACGGCCGTATCGGCGGCCAAGTTTGATAAAGAGAAAACGATACTGCTTCAGCAATATCCCGTATATGCCGACGAAGAAAACATATACCGTATTTGGCTTGATGAGTGGAACAATCGGGAGGCCGGTTTTTACTCGCTCACATTTTCAGAATTATTGACCGTCCTGATAAAAGATCATTGAAAAATTGTATCACCCTGTTTTACCGTACTATAACGGATTGTATGCTACGGTCAGGATGTCTTCCCGTAAAGTTCGTTGACAATCATTTTTAATAATATTATAATCCGCCTATGAATTTACCAAAAAGCGTATTGATCGTAAAGCTCACGTCTCTCGGAGATGTGTTGATGACCCTCCCCGCAGTTGATGCGATAAAAAAATATAATCCGGATATCCGACTCGGATTTGTTATCGCCAAATCATCGTTTGATGTAATAAAGAATTATCCTCTCATCGATAGGGTCTATTCATATGATAAGGCTTCGCTTGAAAAATGGGAAAAAGAACGTCGTTACGGGAAAATACTCGGCTATATACGATCGTTTGTGCGTGAGATCCGACAGGATGATTGGGATATAGCCATCGATTTTCAGGGTTTTTTTGAAACCTCGTTCATTCCGTATTTGGCGAAAATAAAGAAGATATACGCGCGAAAACACGGTTCACAACGGTTATTTCTTTCAAATGGGATATCTCGTGATTCATATGCCGGAAAAGATGCGTTGGGTTGGTATATGTTCCTTGCATTTAAGACCGGACTTATCCCTGAAGATGCTCCGGTTAATTATTTCTATCCGTTATCCGACGTGGAACGCTCGTGGGCTGATGCGGAACTTAAAGCTGAAAACGGAAGAAAATTACATATAGGGATCTCGCCGACCACACGATGGATATCCAAAACGTGGCCTGCGGAAAGCTATTCTCAATTGATCCGGGCGATCCATGCCCGTTATGATGCGACGGTTTTTCTGTTCGGCGCTCCGTCTGACCGAGGCGTTGCCGATCAAATCCTCACGGACAATGACGGCGTAGCTGATTACGTAGGCAGCATTTCGCTTTCGCACATGGCCGCACTTGTGCAACGGATGGACGTGTTCATTTCAGGCGACTCTGCTCCGATGCATATAGCGGCATCGTTTCAATTACCGCAACTGGTATTTTTCGGGCCTACGGATCCGGAACGGACCGGCCCCTATAACTCAAAAGCCGTTCTTCTTTCTTCCCATGAATCGTGCGCTCCTTGTTTTAAAAAAGTCTGCCCACTGACAACGGGAAAAGACAACTGTATGCATAATATTACCGTTGCTGATGTTATGCGTGAATTGCATAAAATCGTCGACGGCAAAACGTTATCATAGACACACCGTATTGAAGTAAGCGGATATCCGCTTGCAAGAAAGGTATTTTTTGTGTTAATAAAAAAATATGACCGATTCATGATAATGCTGATAACGATTCTCTGTATAATAACGCCGCTATCGAGATCAGGGATCAATATTCTTGCGCCGTTGATACTTGTTCTATGGCTTGCGGATGTGGTATTTTTAAAAAGAAAAATGCTCTATATCCCTATTCTCTATTTTATCGGGGTATGTAGCGCCGTGATGCTTCTGTCGTTGATCAATGCATTGGATGTTCAGCGGGGATTAATGATCTTTGCCGATGAATTTTTAAAGTTCTCGCTGATATTTTTTATTATCCTGCAGTATTTTCAAACAAAACGCAGCTTTGAACGGGCGTTACTTTATACCTCGTTTTCCGCACTTATTGCTTTAAGCTTTGCATTGTATCAACATTGGGTACAGTCTGCAGTTCGCTCATCTTCAACCTTCAATAATGCAAATCCTTTCGGTACATTTGCTATGATCGTGCTTTTCTTAAGTGCGGCGTACGCGCTATTTGGGAACGGCATACTCAAGCTACGGATCGCTTCGGCGGCATTGAGCTTTATGGCCGGTGTCGGGTTATTTCTCAGCGGTTCACGCGGAGCATGGCTTGGTGCAGTAGCAGGATTACTGCCGATCGGCTATGTTGTCATCCGTAAGATCGGTGTGGTTAAGTCATTTGCATTACTTGTGTGCATAGCGGCAGTGAGTTATTTTGCCGTTCCCCAAAAAGTTATCGATACTGTTAAAGGCAAGGCTGTGATCGACAGCTCAGTCAATCAGCGCTTTATGATGAATGAAACGGCGCTGACGTTAATCAAAGAAAATCCGATAATAGGGATCGGTATCGGTCAATTTCCGCTTGTCTATCCGTTATATAAACAGCCGAAAGCGCATGAACTGACGCATATCCACAACATATATCTGCATTGTTTGACCGAGATCGGGTTTATCGGATTTGCTTGTGTGGGATTTTTTATTGTCTATGTGCTTCGTTTAGGGTATAAAAAAAGAACGAAGATCGCGATGTGGTATTATATCGGTATGTGTTCTGTTGTCTTAGGTATCGTCATTCACGGCATAGTTGATTGGACGATTTTGAATACTCAGATCGGCGTATTGATAGCGATACTTGCCGCATTTCTGGTCAACGGAGATGAGTTGGCATGACAAAACAAACAATGTCTTCCTCAACCGAATTTCGCCCGATAGAAGCTCACGCGCGGATACTTATCATCAATCACAATTATCTCGGTGACCAGCTCATGACATCGCCGTTAATTTACAATCTTCGAAAAAAATATCCCGAGGCCGTGATCGCCGCATGTATCGGTAATCGCGGTAAAGCGATCGTTTCGCTCACGGGGGGGATCGACCATTGGATCTACAGGAAAAATTATGATCGTTTCTGGAATGTCGGGCCGGTGATCAAGGCGATCCGGGCATTTAAACCAGATGTGGTCATCGATATTCGTAACAGTTTCTGGACGCATCTTATGGCGCACAGAAGCGGAGCTTCGCGCATCGTTATCCTCGGCACAAAACCCCTTGTACATGGTTTGAAGGCTGAGCTCGTGCCGTTACCGGCGAAACGGCCGCATATGTCGGATTGTGCTGAAGCTGTGGGTGTATATCTCGGATTAATTCCTTATGAACATAAGATCATATTCAATGAAATGGAGTGCGGAGAACGGCATGGTGCCGCTATTTTTCTGCCGGGGACAACGCGTCCGTCAAAGGAATGGATCCGTGAATATTGGATAGAGCTGGGAAAAATGATCGTTGAACGGACAGGTAAACGAGTGATCGTTTTGGGAGCGGCAGCCGACAAACATCTTTGCGAATAT
The DNA here is from genome assembly GCA_964539615.1 of uncultured bacterium. Classification (GTDB taxonomy): domain Bacteria; phylum Macinerneyibacteriota; class Macinerneyibacteria; order Macinerneyibacteriales; family CAYRFE01; genus CAYRFE01. The sequence goes on along the minus strand of CAZIJP010000126.1, from coordinate 1,347 downwards.
TTCACCGACCGTACGATCTTTGACGATAGGATCGGACAAACTTCGCTTACCGATCTCTGCTGTATGATGCGTAATGCATCGCTCATCATCACGTTGGACAACGGTGCGCTTCATATCGCCGATTATTGTGACCTGCCGGGGGTAGCATTGTTCGGACCGACCGATTTTCGTTTTGCAGGGCCGAAATATCCGAAGATAGCAGTTGTGGAACCGCCCGAGTACACATGTAAGACCGTTTATTGCAATAAAATGAAATGCAAATATCCGCCATGGTGTATGAGCCGTATCACGCCGAAGCAGGTATTTGACGCTGCGATGGAAAAAATGAAAGTATAGCGGGAGGTACTATGAACAAAACGTATACATACGAATTCTCGAAAGAGGATTATATTGATTATCAGATATCGTACTTTAATACGGCAGCAATTATGAAAAAGACCTTGCTGCGGACCCGCTTGCTTTTTTTAGCTATCATGGCAATATTGATGATCTTAAGTTATCTCATGTATCATGATATACAAAGCAAACTACCGCTCGCGATCGCATTAGGTATGCTTACCGTGATCGCCGTTGTATTTACTTTCCGTATGCGTACGGCTTTACGGAAAGCTCTTATAAAAAATGCCGTTCGGGTATTGAAAGAATCAGAGAAGGATAATTCGATCTTAGGTACAGTAGAGTTGCATTTTGGTGATGAAAAAATACGCTTCAGTAAAGCAGGTATTTCCAGCGAAATAAACTATGATAAGATCACCCATATAGTCGAGTCTGAGCTGAATGTATTTTTATATTTTTCGCCGGTGCAGGCGGTGATCGTGCCGAAAAGGTGTTTTGCTGACGATAGCGAGCGGACCGCACTAGTAAGTTTGGTCAAGGGCCAAGCTGAATAATAATCCATAGATTTTTTTATAACAGCATCATACGACTTTTTTATGTTTGAGAAAATGTATTGTCTTATCCATAATGTGAAAATAACAGGATATTTAAAAACCGCCGCACAGATCCGTAAAAAAGGCCGGACAATGTGACGTATTTTTGAATAATATTATGAACTTAATTTCTTGCCGAGGGCTTGTGCTTTTTTGATCAAGTCCTTGTCTTTTGCCGCATCGCCTTCATCCCATGCAGTGCCGTATACGATATCCACGATCTCTGCCTGAGTGAATTTGAACATGTGTTCGAACGTGTGAATGGCATTAACGGCTCCGCCGGAGTACGGATCGCTGTCGCCGTAGACCAAGATGATGCCGATCTTCTTGTCTTTGAAAACATCGTTGTGCCAATTCCATACGCCGTAGCAACGGTCGATAAACAATTTCAACTGTGCCGTATAGGTAAACCAGTAGA
>CAZIJP010000125.1:0-8148 GCA_964539615.1 uncultured bacterium | reverse complement strand
TTTATTCTGCACTAAGCAAGCACATTACTATATCATTTCGCGGTATCCTTTTCAAGGCGGAAAGACAGATGATACAGGATTTGATGATTGGATGACGGGATGTCGGGGTACGCCAGATTATGACACAAGGCTGTCATTCCGAACGGCGTTTCGCCGGAGGGATCTGTCGTGTAACCATGATCTCTCAAGAGACGCTTGCAGCGCTGATCCCTCGACCAGGCTCGGGATGACAAGACAACGTATTACTCCCCGCCTTATGAAGGCGGGGTGGCACGAAGTGACGGGGCGGTTGGTTCCGTATAACCTTGATAACCACCCCGGCTGCGCCACCCCTCCTTGCAAATGAGGGGAGCTGAATATATCATTGTCATTTTTAATGGTGCCTCCGTAGAGACAAGGCATTGCCTTATCTCTCTTCGAACAATTTCAAAAACATCGAATCCGTAAATAATTCATCCACCTGCCCTCTGTCGAAGGCGGACAATACAGTTGCGTACCCGATGTGTCATAAAAATGTATTGTGTTATTAAAGGAGCGAGCCTTTCGGTCGCCCCTTACATCGTTTCGAAGCGGTCACTCGTGCAGAACGGTGTTGTTTTCCACGATAAGCTTACCGTTTTTTATTACTTTCTGCACGGCATTCATACCGAAGCGGTAGACGAGATATTTATAATTCGGGATATCCAAAAGGATCAGATCCGCCTTTTTCCCCACAGCGATAACTCCGCGGTCGGTGAATCCGGCAGCTTTGGCAGCATTCACACCGATCGCATGGAGTATTTCCTCTATCTCCATTTTCAGATTCAATGCCGCAAGCGTGATGATCATCTGCATATTGAATCCATGGCATGAGCCCGGATTGAGGTCGCTTGCCAATGCCACGTAAGCGCCGTGTTTCAATATTTCCCGCGCAGGCGCATAATCCTTCATCATAAGGAAAAACGACGTGCCAGGTAATAGCGTTGCTACCGTTTCGCTTTTTCCGAGCGCATTCAGGCCGTCATCAGTTATTTTCATAAGATGATCGACGCTGACCACACCGAGCCGAGCGCCGAGAGCCGCCCCGCCGAGCGGATAAAGTTCATCGGCATGCATTTTCAACTTGAATCCCTGTTCCCGTGCGGCAAGAAGATAACGTTCCGTTTCTTCCAATGAAAAGACACCCTTTTCCGTGAATATATCGGCAAATTCGGCAATGCCCTGCTTCTTCACCGCAGGAAGCACCTCATTGATGACAAAAGTGATATATTCTCTCTCGGTCGTCTCTTTCGGTATCTCATGCGGTCCCATGAAGGTGGCTTTTATTGTATCGGGATATTTTTTTTGAAGTCTGCCGATAACGGAAAGCATTTTCAGCTCCGTGTCGAAATCCAGACCGTAGCCGCTTTTCGCTTCTATAGACGTCGTACCGCAGGCAAACATACGAAGCAATCTGTCCTCTGCCGATGCAAACAATTCATCCTCGCTTTGAGCGCGGGTGTTATTGACGGTATTTTTGATACCTCCGCCGGCTTTTGCGATAGCTTCATAGCTTTCTCCGCGTATACGCATGAGGAATTCGTTCTCGCGGTTGCCGCCGAATACTACATGCGTGTGCGAATCGATGAACCCCGGCATGACCACATTCGTTGAACCGTCGATCACTTCGTGTGCGGTATACGCAAGGTTCACACCGATCTCGGTGATAACACCGTTAGCAATAGCAATATCGGCATTGTTCAAAACGGTAAGGGTCATATCGCTCCCGCCACGGACAGGCGTATCTTTACTGATAACGATCTCTTTACAGTTCTTTATAAGCATATCACAGGTTTTCATGTAGTTCCCCTTTCATATAACGCGGCAACATCCGCTTTCCAGACATTTTCAACGATCAGCCGATGTTCCGGCAGTTCTGACCGTACTCGTGAGAACGATGTCACCGTGATCATAGTTCCCGATGCGATCATATACGATCTGATCATTGTCGGATAAATATCATAGGCCATTGCGGCATGCAAATACACATCATGTCTATCGTGGGTGTAACTTATTACTATAGTAGTAGTTGTGCCGCTCAGGCGACGTATCACTTTAAAGAGCTTTTCAGGCGGAAGATTATCGTCATATACGGCGATGTTTTTCGATTCATGTGGGCTTAATCGTCCCGAACCTGCGGCACGATACGGCGGGTTACAGACTATAAGGTCAAACGGTTTATCAATATATAGCGTGTTTTCCGGCAATTCGGGAAAGGATCTCTCGTTTACGAGAGCCTGTTTGGTGTCTGCTGAAGAAGCCGGTAGTATAATAGGATCAATGTCGCCAAACAGCGGAATTACCGATTTCTGAAGATCGTTTTTATCGATGCCTTTGCATAAGCAATCAAACATCTCGTGTTGTAATTCGACCGCCGTGACCGTTGCTTCGGGATAACGTCGAGCCAGTAAAAAAGAAACAATGCCTGAACCTGCACCGATCTCAAGTATAGAATGATAATTATTTTGTGGAACGGTCAGATATAATAATAACGAATCGGAAGAAAAACGGAAACCTTTGCGGGGTTGATAAGCAAAGATGCCCCCAACCCCGTCGCAGGTAATATCATTCGTTACCATGAGTGGTAGCGATCGTAATTCGGTTCACTGCTCTGCTGAGCGCTATTTGTGCACGCTGAACATCAATATCCTGAGAATTTGTCAATCGTTTTTCAGCACGGTCTTTTGCCTTGCGTGCTCGTTCGAGATCGATCTCATCCGAAAGCTCGGCTGTTTTCAATAATAATGTCAAATTGTCATTTTTCATCTCACATATCCCGCCTGTAGTAGCATATACATGCGAGATCTTTTTTTCATTGCGGTCTGAAAAAAGGATGACTGCACAGATACTTACGGGCGAAAGAAACGAGATATGGTTCTGTACGATCGCAAGCTCACCTTCAGGGCCGGTTAAAATGGCCATATCGGTCTCACCGTCGTATTTCAAGCCGCTCGGCAGTATTATTTTTACGCGAAATGGATTAGGCATTTTTCAGCTTTTCTCCTTTTTCACGGGCTTCATCTATGCTGCCGACCATGTAGAAGGCTTGCTCAGGCAGATCATCATGTTTGCCTGCAACAATTTCCTGGAAACCTTTTATTGTATCGCTAAGAGCAACATATCGGCCTGAAAGACCGGTAAATTCTTCAGCAACAAAGAACGGTTGAGACAGGAACCGCTGTATTCTGCGAGCGCGTCCCACGATAAGTTTATCATCCTCGGACAATTCTTCCATACCGAGAATAGCAATGATATCCTGAAGTTCTTTATACCGCTGTAATACGCGCTGAACTTCGCGGGCAACATTATAATGTTCCTGGCCTACCACTTCAGGCTCTAGGATACGTGATGTTGAATCAAGCGGGTCAACTGCCGGATAGATACCAAGCTCAACGATACGGCGCGACAACATTGTCGTAGCATCCAAATGTGAGAATGCGGTTGCCGGAGCCGGGTCCGTCGGGTCGTCTGCCGGAACGTAAATGGCCTGCACTGATGTGATGGATCCTTTTACGGTGGAGGTGATACGCTCCTGAAGCGTGCCCATCTCAGATGCAAGGTTCGGTTGATAACCGACCGCAGAAGGCATACGCCCGAGCAATGCAGATACTTCCGAGCCTGCCTGCGTAAAACGGAATATATTGTCTATAAACAAAAGAACGTCCTGATTTTCAACATCGCGGAAGTATTCGGCAACGGTCAAACCGCTAAGACCGACACGCAAACGCGCTCCCGGAGGTTCATTCATCTGACCGTAAACAAGAGCCGTTTTCGCCAGAACGCCGGATTCTTTCATTTCAAGCCAGAGATCGTTGCCTTCGCGTGTACGCTCTCCTACGCCCGCGAATACTGAATAACCGCCGTGTTCCGTGGCTATATTACGGATCAGCTCCATGATCAATACTGTTTTGCCGACGCCTGCGCCGCCGAACAGACCGATCTTTCCGCCTTTGAGATACGGAGCAAGAAGGTCAACGACCTTGATACCCGTTTCAAGTATTTCGCGGGAAGTGTTCTGTTCTTCAAGTGTCGGAGCGGGACGATGGATCGGCCAGCGTTCTTTGGTCTTTACTTCGCCGAGTTCGTCAACCGGATTTCCGGTGACGTTCAAGATACGCCCGAGCACTTCTTTGCCGACCGGAACTGATATAGGATGACCTGTATCGATAACGTCCTGGCCGCGGCGTAATCCGTCCGTTGTGGTCATAGCGATCGCACGGATGATATTATCGCCGAGGTGCTGAGCTACTTCGAGAATGAGATCCGGTTGATCTTTACGTTCGATCTTCAACGCATTGTAAATTGCCGGTAAATGTTCCGGTGGAAACACAACGTCGACAACCGGTCCTATGATCTTAAATATACTGCCTTTGTTCATGACGCCTCCATCATAACGCGTTTGCGCCGCCGACTATTTCGGAAATTTCCGTCGTAATTACAGCCTGGCGTTCGCGGTTTGCTTTTAACGTGAGCTTTTTGATCATTTCTTCCGCATTTTCAGTGGCCGCATCCATTGCTGCCATACGGGCACCGTGTTCGCTAGTAAGCGATTCAAGAAGCATTCTGTATATCTCAGCTTTCAAATATTCTTTCATGAGCTGCGTAAGCATCGAAGACGTGTCCGGTTCGATCTCATAGATAACCTTTTGTTCTTTAATATCCTTTACGCGCGGTAAAAAGATCTCTTCGGTGGTCTCGGAAAGAACGGAACTTTTAAAACGGTTATAGACGATGATAACATTTCTGATCGCACGGTCATTCAGATACAGATCTGCAAGATAATTCGCAATTTCCTGTGCGGAATCAAATGAAACAGTGTTGAAAACATCAGTATAGACCTTTTCAGACCGCATGTCGAACCGTTTGAAATAATTGCGTATGTTCTTGCCTATGAGCACGGCCTTTGCATTAGGGTCCTTTGCAAGTAATGCTTTGGCACGCTTGATCACATAACTGTTGAATGAACCGCAAAGACCTTTATCCGATGTGATGAATACGTAGAGAGGTGAACCCTCCTTACGTTGCTCATAAAAAGGATGCTCGGTCTGCATATGATAATTGACCCGAACGATCAGGTCAGAGATACCGTTTGCATACGGGCGAAGGTCCATAAGCTGCTTCTCGGTCTTTCTGAGCTTGGCAGCGGAGACCATGTTCATGGCCTTCGTGATCTTCTTGGTATTGTGTACGCTTGCTATTCGCGTGCGTATTGTTTTCAGGTTAGCCATATCAACTTCCCATTCAGCGTTTTGCCATGAATTCCGTTACAAACTCTTGTATGAATGTATCAAGTTCTTTTTTTACGCCTTCGCCGATAGATTTATCTTTCATGATCGCATCAAGTATCGATTTTTTACGGGATCGGACACTGTCAAGGAGAGCCGTGCCGAATTCACCGACCGATTCGGTGGGAATTGTGTCAAGGTAACCGTTGGTACCGGCATATATCTGAACGATCTGCTCTTCTACTGACATAGGCACGTATTGTCCCTGTTTGAGTATCTCAACGAGACGTCCGCCACGTGTGAGCTGAGCCTGGGTGGATTTATCAAGATCAGCACCGAACTGAGCAAACGCTTCAAGTTCGCGGAACTGCGCCATATCAAGACGCAAACGCCCTGCCACTTGTTTCATTGCTTTGATCTGTGCATTTCCGCCGACGCGGGATACCGATATACCGACGTTGATGGCCGGACGCACGCCTGCGTAAAACAGGTCTGAGCTCAGGAATATCTGTCCGTCGGTGATAGAGATAACGTTTGTGGGGATATACGCTGAAACGTCGCCGGCCTGTGTCTCGATTATAGGCAACGCGGTGATAGAACCGCCTCCCTTGTCATCGGATAATTTAACAGCGCGTTCCAAAAGGCGCGAATGCAGATAGAAAACATCGCCGGGATATGCTTCACGTCCCGGAGGACGACGAAGAAGAAGCGACATTTCACGGTAAGCAACCGCTTGTTTGGATAGATCGTCATAGACGATAAGAACATGTTTGCCAAGATCCATGAAATATTCAGCTATTGCGCAACCGGAATACGGTGCGATATACTGGGTTGGAGCAGGATCGCTCGCCGTAGCCGCAACCACAACGGTATAATCCATTGCACCGTATTTTTTAAGGGTATCAACGATACGAGCAACGGTAGAACGTTTCTGTCCGATGGCTACGTACACGCAGATAACACCCGAATTTTTCTGATTAATGATAGTATCGATCGCCAATGCTGTTTTACCGGTCTGACGGTCACCGATGATAAGCTCGCGTTGGCCTCTTCCGATCGGGATCATTGCGTCTATAGCTTTGATACCGGTCTGCAACGGTTCTTTAACCGGTTGACGGTATACGATACCCGGTGCGATCTTTTCGATCGGATAATATTTATCCGTCTTGATATCGCCCTTTCCGTCAAGCGGATTACCGAGCGGATCAACGATACGACCGAGCATGACATCACCTACTTTGGTGCTCATGATCTTTCCGGTAGTCTTAGCGCTGTCGCCTTCTTTGATGACGCTGGTGTCGCCAAGCACGACCACACCGACGGTGTTTTCCTCAAGATTGAACGCGATACCCATAACGCCCGTGGAAAACTCAATGAGTTCCGATGCCATAGCGTTTTTCAGACCATAGACCTTTGCGATACCGTCGCCGACCTCAATGACGGTGCCGACCTCGGATACATCGGTCTCTTTTTTGAAACCTTCGATCTCTTTTTGAATGATCTCTTTCAATTCATCGACTTTGATTTTCATACTTTATTCACCTCTCAGGGCAGTATGTATCCGGTTAAGATATCCGCTGACACTGCCGTCATAGACCTTTCCTTCGCATTCCACGACGATCCCGCCGATAAGCGACTGGTCATTGTGGATATCAAGATGAACGGTGCAATCTAACTTTTTCTCAAATGCTGTTTTTAAATTCAGGATCTCTTGATCCGTCATCGGTAATGCAGTCTTTACTGCAACTGACTTTTCATTCTTGAACGATTTTCTGTATTCTTCAAAAACCTCAGCGATATCGCAAAATACGGCGATACGGCCTTTTTTCAGAAGAATGTCAATAAAATTTTTGGTGATCTTTGATGCTTCGTTCTTAGGAAGTGTCTTGGTCATGACCTCTGATTTTTTATCGTCTTCAATAGAAGGATTCAACAAAAAACCCATGATCTGAGGTGTAGATGTGATAATAGCCGATATCGACTGTAAATGATCCGACACCTCGTCGATCGATCCTCTGTCCATGGCGATATTAAATAACGCTACGGCATATTTCGCAATGACCGGATTATTTTTCACGCTTCTCACCGTCGCCGATACTGCCGATCACAGCATCGATCATTTTCTGATGCTTTTTTCCGTCGATCTCTTCTTTGAGGATCGCTGAAGCTATCTTTACGGAAACGTCGGCCACCGATTTCATGAGTTCAGACTTTGCTTTTGAAAGCTCAAGTGCAAGTTCCTGCTCGGCCTTCACCTTCATATGCTCGAGTTCCAAACGGCCGGCTTCGACAATACGTGCTTTATCAGCCTGAGCGCCTTCGGTGATTTCTTTGCGAATAGAGTCAGCCTTTGTATAGGCATCTTTGATCATTGCATCGTAATCGTCTTTCAATTTCTGCGCATCAGCGCGAAGGTCTTCGGCGGACTTAATATTTCCCGCGATCTCATCACGGCGTTTGTCAAGCATATTAAGTATTTTTTTATATACGAACTTGTTCATGAAAAGAATAACAAGCACAAGACTGAGGGCTTGTAAGAATAACGTCAAATTTAACCCGACGATATCAGTTGTCCCTTCAGAACAGGCACTCAGCATAAATGCGGTCAAAATGACAGGTATAATTCGTAATGAATATACTTTCCGTACTATATTTTGGTTGGTGCTTCCTTCCATGGGAGAGCCGCCCTTTCCTTGCCGTTTAAAGCGGCATCAGCCTTTTACGACAAATATTAAAAGTAACGATATTACCAGCGAGTAAATACCGGTAGATTCGGATACTGCCTGTCCGATAAGCATCGTTCTGGTGATAAGGCCGCTTTCTTCAGGACGTTTAGACACGCCTTCACACGCTTTACCTGCTGCAAATCCTTCGCCGACTCCCGGGCCTATAGCGCCGAAACCCA
>CAZIJP010000124.1:0-8174 GCA_964539615.1 uncultured bacterium | reverse complement strand
GGCACTTTGATATACTGAGGATCTTCCACGCCCATCATATCGGCAAAATAGTCCATCGGTGTGAGTGTAGCGCTGAAAAACACGGCGGAAACAGCGCGTTTAAGCACATCCCGCATACGCTTTGAAGGATCGATGCAAAAAAGCTTGAGACGCACATCATCGCCAGATTCCACGCCGTAACATATATATCGCCGGTCTGCGGCTTCTCCCGTTTTAACAAATCCGTATGCCGCATAATAGGTATCGGTCAAAAGAGGCTGCACAAAAGAAGCTGCCGGCATTGTCATAACTTCTTCCGCTTCGCTGATAAATGTTTTCAATGCCATAAAAAATGATTTCTCGGGCTTTTTTTCAAGCAAGGTCGCATTGGGACTGTCTTTTATTTCTTTACGGTAATCAATGAACAATTGATTGATACAATTCGCTGCCTCAGCCAGCTCCGGCGCAAACGGTCTTACGGCCTTTTTCAGCTCAAGAAACGGCTTTTTCGTCAATTCGGCTGAGTACATATCTCGTGCACGGTCAACACAGTTGTGTGCCTCGTCAATGCAAAATACATATTTTCCACTTACATCTTCAAAATACCGCTTGAGATAGACGCGCGGATCAAATGCATAGTTATAATCGCAGATGATACAATCTGCCCACAATGATGCATCCAGCGACAATTCATACGGGCAAATGTGATGAGCGACGGCATAGGATTCTATGACCGTACGATCGATCGATTGCTCGGACAATAGCGCGTTCAATGCCGGTTTCACGCGTTCAAAATAATCCCTTGCAAATTCACACGATTCAGGTGTACATTCTGCCGAAGGTGCAAAACAAATCTTATCTTTTGCGGTAATGGTTACAGAGCGAAGCTTGAGACCCTTCAAGCGCATCGCACGAATGGCCTGTTCGGCCAGAATTTGCACGCTTGTCTTTGCTGTTAAATAGAATATCTTATCAACACGGCCTTCTCCAAGAGAAAGCACGGCGGGATATAATACTGCCATCGTCTTACCGATACCGGTAGGCGCTTGCACAAATCCGATGGTTTCACCTTCGATAACTGAAAAAACAGCATCCACCACTTCACGCTGACCGCTGCGGTATGACGGGAATGGAAATTCCAGCTCAGTGATCGATTGATCACGCATCGACGACCACAATTCACGTTGCTCCATCCATGCGGCATATGCATCGCATAACGGAAGAATAAAGGATTCCAACACCTGAAAAGATTCAAGCGATGTAAAAATACGGCTTTCTTTGGTGACCATATGAAAATAGGTGAGATCAAATCCGACCTGAGAACAATCATGTTGAGCGGCATACATATAGGCGTAGAATCGCGCCTGAGCCCAATATGCGGGATCGTCTATCTCGTGAATATGTGAAAGATTGCGAAAGGTCGTTTTAATTTCTTCAATATACGGGATATCGTTGCGAACAAATACGCCGTCTGCCCTTCCTGAAATTTCAAGAACGCTGAGTTCACGTTCATAGGCAAACACCAAGGGCACTTCCTGACTGTAATCTGAGGGTCGGTTCAGACGCACTTCTTTATGACCTTCGATCCCTTGCACCATTCGGCGTGCCGGAACAAACGACATGCTGATACTGCCGGACTCAAGCGACCAATCGACAATGGCCCGCACAGAAACTTTTAAACGGATCTTTTCTTTCATACGAAGACTATACCCGTACAGTCGAAAAACGCAAGCATGATAACATTTACGGATCATTTTTTCCGTAACTTACATTCCATGCTACACGTCCATTAGCCAACGGACACTTGCGCTTCCTTGTAACTTTGCTATACTCACAACAACCGTAAAAAGGAGTTGATCTCAGTGACAACAGTCTTGATAGTTTTAACGGCCATCGTCTGTATCGTAGTGTTTTTTTTGTTGCTGAAAATGAATGCTCTCGATAAACAACAGTTCCGTCAAGAGACAATGCTGCGCGACACATTGAATCAGTTTCGGTCGGAAACGGGGAACAACTTCAGTCGTTTCGAGTCTTCGGTCAACGAACGAATGAACGCATCCATCGGGTTTGAACGGTCGCAATTCGACCTCTTCTCTCAAAAATTGATGGAATTGACCACCTACAACCAGAACGCCTTGGAACGCATTCGCGATATATTGGACAGAAACATCAAACTCATGCAGAATGATACCCGTGAACACGCTCGGGTGAATCGAGAAGAACTCACTGCATCATTGAAATCGTTTGAAGATCGGCTCGAACTCATGCGTCAGACCATTGAACGTGAGATCCGCCGCCTGCAGGAAGACAATGCCGCAAAACTTGATAAAATGCGTGAGACCGTCGATGAAAAACTTCAGTCAACTCTTGAGAAACGTTTGAGCGAATCATTCAAACAGGTCAATGAACAACTCGAATCCGTGTACCGAGGGCTTGGCGAGATGAAAAATCTGGCAAGCGGCGTAGACGATCTGAAGCGTGTGTTGGTAAATGTGAAAACACGCGGCACCTGGGGAGAAATTCAATTGGACAATCTGCTTGCTCAATTGTTGACAGCAGAACAATATGAAAAAAATGTCATAACCAAACAAGGTTCGTCCGAACGCGTGGAATTTGCCATAAAACTACCGGGGCATGACCGCAACGATACCGTCGTGTTGCTTCCCGTGGATGCAAAATTCCCGCAGGAAGATTATCAGCGCCTGCTCGATGCCCAAAGCCGAGCTGACGTGAAAGGCATTGAAGACAGCAGAAAAGCTATTGAACGACGCATTGTAGAAGAAGCGAAAAAGATCGGTGACAAATATCTCGATCCGCCGAACACCACCGATTTTGCGATCATGTTTTTACCGGTTGAAGGACTATACGCCGAAACGCTGTCGATCAGCGGGCTATGGGAAAAACTGCAACGTGACCTTCGCGTGATCATAACCGGTCCGACAACCCTTGCTGCCATATTGAACAGCCTGCAGATGGGTTTCAGGACGCTTGCCATTGAGAAACGATCGAGTGAAGTATGGTCTCTCCTCGGTTCCGTAAAAACGGAGTTCGGAAAATTCGGCGACCTTTTAGACAAGACCCATAAAAAACTCCTTGAGGCAAGTACAAGCCTGGAAAGCGCACAAAAAGAAACACGCACAATAGAAAAGAAACTGCATTCCGTTCAAAGTATGCCGTCGGTGGAACGGTCGGGCATTCTTCCCGGTATCGATAACGGCATCGACCAATAACGATCGGAAAGGTACAAGGCAATGCAGGATAATACCCGCATCATCGTCCACATGGATATGGATGCTTTTTTTGCTGCAATCGAACAATTGGATAATCCCGATTACCGCGGAAAACCCGTCATCGTGGGCGCAGATCCGAAAGGCGGGAAAGGCCGCGGTGTGGTATCCACCTGCAGTTATGAAGCGCGTGTGTTCGGGATACATTCGGCAATGCCTATCTCAAAAGCATACCGTTTATGCCCGCACGGGATCTACGTAGTCCCGCGGGGGAAACGCTATTCGGAGATGTCGCATATGATCATGGAGATCCTCGGGCATTTTTCACCGCTTGTTGAACAGATCAGTGTTGATGAGGCTTTTTTGGATTGCAGCGGAACAGAACATCTGTTCGGCCCGCCGCTTCAACTCGGTATGGCCATCAAACGTACAGTTAAAGAAAAAACAGGGCTCACCGCAAGTGTCGGCATTGCGACCAACAAATCAATCGCTAAGATCGCTTCGGACATGCAGAAACCCGATGGCCTGACAATATGCGAACCGGGGTATGAACGGCAATTCTTAGCTCCGTTACCGGTAAAAAAATTATGGGGCGCCGGAGAAAAGACCGTTACAGTTTTAGAAAAGTATAATTTAAAAACCGTGGGCGATATAGCAAAAAACACGCCTGACTATATGGAACGCATTTTGGGGAAAATGGGGATCCATCTCTGGAATCTTGCACAGGGCATTGACGATCGGCCTGTTGAACACAGTGAAGGTGTAAAATCGATCAGTGAAGAGCATACTTTTGAAACCGACTGTACCGATAAAGAAGTTGTGGAACGGATAATGTTCCGCATTGCCGACCGCATCGGGCGCAGGCTTCGCAATCAGGGACTCACCGCGCATACGATCTCAGTGAAGATCAGGCTTGAAGATTTCACAACGGTCACTCGGCAAAAAACGTTAAACAACGGCACGACGGCCACAGCTGTGATCCACGAAGAAGCGTTAATATTGTTCAATACTTATTATCGTACGGATATGGCAATTCGGCTTATCGGTGTCGGTCTTTCACAATTCTCAGCAGGAAAGCAGCCGGAACGCAGTTTATTTGAACCCGAGAAATCATCCGACAGTAAACTTGATTCAATATTGGACACCATGCGTTCAAAATGGGGTGACAAGGTCACCCGCGGTGCATTCATAAAACATAAAAACAAAAACCATTAACAGAACAGCATACTGCGCATTATCTTATTTCGCTCGCAATTTTTTTATCAAGGCCTGAAAATCAGACCAATAAATATGCAATTTCCCGCGTCTCGTGCTGCCAAAGAACAGATATTTACCGTCCGGCGTAACACTGGGAAACATCTCCTTTGCTCCTGTGTTGACATCAATCCCGAGATTGATCGGTTTTGACCATGTCCCGTCTTTTTCCTTAAAGCAAATGTAAATATCTGCCTGCCCCTTACCGCCTGCCCGAATACTGTCAAAAAGCAAATAGCTCTCATCAAGTGCAATAAATGGGTGCGCTGTCATAGCACCGCCGTTGATGCTGGCATCCATTCTCACCGGTTCCGTATACACACCCTTTTCATACGTCGAGTAATATAACCCTGACTGGTCTTGTTTAGTTCCCGGCTCCATACCGGTAAAATACATCGTTTTACTACGTGCAACGGTGACATACATGATGAATCTGTCATTGAAAGGCACATTCAGTAATTTAGGCTCAGCCCAGCCTTCTTTTGTCCGCTCTGCACAATACCAGTGCATTTCCGGTTGAGCATTTGCCTCTGCCCCTGCAGGCCGGCGTACCGAGCCGTACAGCATTGACTTTCCGTCAAACATAATATGCGGTTCAAAATCTAAATAAATACCGGTAAACGATACGGGTTCGGGGCGTGCGTCTTGCCCCTTGTTCAGGTCTATTCTCATTATCTTATCAATACCAGCGCTGTCACGTCGTGTGAAAAACATCTCTTTACCGTCAGGTGAAAACGTGGCCCCATAATCATCAAAATCACTTTTCAAAACTGCAGGAGCAAACATTTTTGCTTTAACCCCGGGAAGTTCACTTCCAAGATACGCACTTTTTGCTTCCATAATCATTTCTCCGTAAAAAATAGTGATACCGAACAATAACACTGCACAGGAAATAATCTTTTTCATACATCACCTCGTACTTATTATATTGATTACCCTTGTATGGATTTCATGAACAATAGTAAAAAACATTCGTACAACGGCTGATCACTGCGGTAACTTTCCAATGCGACCGCACGCGATGAGGCCGAGAATATTGTCATTACTTTCTCACAATCGATATCATTCCGCAAACTTCCGTCTTTAATACCTTCCTCGAGTATCCTCACCATACGATCATGCGATTTCTTTTTAAGCTCCTTGTATTCATCAATGATCATTTGCGGAACCCCGTCAATTGCTTGAATGTGATCATAGCGGCTTTGAACTGAATACACTGCAGAATTTTCCTTATAAAACAACGAGTATTGATTCAGGTGAAAAAACAACTTATCATATCCGGTTGAATACTGTGTCAATACATTCTCAATTTGCATGTCATTTTCCTTCAGCAACCGTATCAGTAGTTGCAGAATGATCTCATCCTTTCCGGAAAAAATATTATATAACGTTTTCCTTGCCAGATTTGCTTTTTCTGCAATGATATCCATTGTGGTACCGTCATAGCCGTTATCATGCAATAATGAAAATGCGGCAGTAATGACCGTATCAACGGTCAGCGCTTTTTTTTCTGCTCTCCTCACAACGCCTCCTTTGATTACACCGTTAGTGTAATTTGCGTTTTGATAATAGCTATATATTTGTATCTGTCAATGAATTATTTTAAGAAACCGTGCCGAGCTCCGGCACGGCATTGTGTTAAATCGTTACATTACGGTAATACGTTTTATATAAACGTTGAAGCTCGCTCACATCATTGGCGATCTGTCGGCTCAAAGCACTCACATCATCGAAGCTTTGTTTATCGATGGCTTCTTCAAGTCGTGTGATCAGCGAGATATGTCCTTTATCATTTTTACCGATCGTTCTTTTTTTCATTTCCACATCTGACCATAATTGATCATCATACGGAATTTCTTTTTCCGGATATCGTATCGCCTGTGTCAAAGAATACCTCCACAATGGGATCTCTTTTTCTTTTAGTTCAACAAGCCATTTATTCAATACCATGTGCGTGTAGGAACCGATGATAACGGGTGTCAACGGCGAGTGTTTGAATACTTCCGGCATTTTTTTTCTGATCGGTTCAACGATCTCCCACACTGTTGCCGGTGCCTTACCGAACAATTTCTCGCGCTCTTCGGCAGAGTAATCGTCAAATATATTTTTTTCGGTACAATATTCGCGGTTTTTTTCCAGATATCCGGTCTCTTTGCCGTACTGTTTATGAAGCTCCTGGTGTAACTCGGCACAGGTCTTTCCTGATGCATAGCGTATACCTTCAAGCATTGCGCAATACACGGCAGACACAGCTAAATAGGTATTGGTATGCGGATTCGGCGCACGTATCTCAAAACGGACCGATAACGGATTATCCGACCGGACCAGCCCGACCAAAACGGTACGGTTACGGGACGGTTCATCCGGAGAATGCCCCAGCGAGGCAACAGCTGATACCGGAGCTTCAAAACCCGGTTTGAGGCGTTTCAAGGCCGTTATAGAGTGTGTTACGAACACATTGACCGACTGCCAATTTTTCAATAATCCCATCAAAGCGCCGTAACCATATGTTGAAAGCAAGGCATTCTTCTCATGCGGTGCGAATAAATTTATTTTTTTGCCGTTACTAAGTTTGATACCCATCCCTATATGGAAATGTTCGCCTGAGCCTGCCACTCCTTCGACAGGTTTCGCGGCAAAGGTGACCTCAAGGCCTTTTCGGCGGTATACTTCTTTTATGATGATACGAGCAAGCAATTCATTATCGGCAGCCTGCATAGGGTCTGAGAACCGCCAGTCAATCTCCAACTGCTCCATGACATCGGCAAGGTCTCCGCTTTTATCGATACGTCCTTTGATGCCGCCGACCTCTTTATGCCCCATTTCAGGCTCAAGACCATAACTTTGCAACATCATCAAGGCTTCCTCAAGGCCGGTGCGCACATCACCCTTCGTGCGTTTCCAATAGGATTCTTTGAGCATTTGTGCAACTGAAAGTTCTTCGGTAGAAATACGAGAGGCCGGCGTTCGCACCCAAAATTCAAGTTCGGTACCAACCGTAAAATACGCATCGGCTATATCAGACACGCGGACCTTATGCGCACGTAAAAATACTTGATCTTTTTTAACAGTCTCCAGAACAGCCTTTCGAATATATGCCACGGTATCATTCAACACCGAGCGGGAACAATAATAACTGCCGTTATGCCGAAAATAAATGGGGATGCGAATGGTAGCTACAGGAAAGCCGTCGTCTAAAAGAAATTCATAATTATAATCAATAAGCCAGCGACGTTCAAAATCGATCACGAAATCGACCTTACCGTCATTCAATGACGCAATACCTTCAAGATTGACCGATGAACCGTCTGTCTGCACTCCGCCGGCGAAGATATCCTCCATGTTTTTGAGAAAATACTCGATCGGGATCCGCTCATCGGTATCATTTCCCAGAAAATCTACTCCAGCAAGTGAAACGAATTTTATGAACGGATTCTTTAAGATATACTCTTTCAACCCATCGCTTTGTTTGCACTCTTCCGGAATAATATACGGCAGCATGACGATCAACCTCCTACAGTTTTGTCAAAGGAATAGACTAAGACCATCATCGATGTATGTCAAGAAAAATATAGATTGAATGTATAAAACTCCCCGCCTGATACGGGGAGTTTTCAAGGAGAATAGAAAAAGTTTCAATTACGGTTTAGCAGATGAGGATGGTTGTTCTTTACAAATATACACTTTATTGGAATCTTTAAGAAGAACGTTTTT
>CAZIJP010000123.1:0-8178 GCA_964539615.1 uncultured bacterium | reverse complement strand
CATGATACCTGCAGTAATATTGCAGAAAAAGAAGAACCACATTTTCCAGAAAGGAACCGAGGTAAGGCATTGTTTCACGGTGAGATTATCCTGAGCATTCGATGCTGCTGATGCTGCCGGAGGAGTATAGCCTGCCGGTACATATCCTGCAGGAGGATTTTTAAATGTTGAAGCAGCAATGAGTCCCGGCACACCCAAAACAGCGCCGATTACATAGAACACCATCGGCCAATTAGTGATTGATGTCGTAGCATCGGTAAACATTTTTATAATGGTAGGTGCAAAGATCTTACTCATAAACAAAGCGCCAAGTCCAAAACCCATAACGACCATGCCGGTAATAAAACCTTTTTTGTCCGGGAACCATTTTGCTGCAGTTGCAACAGGGGTTACATAACCCAGACCAAGACCGATACCGCCGATCACGCCAAGTCCGATATACAAAAATGCGATACTATTCATACTCAAAGCCAAACCGCCGAGAATCCACCCCAAACCGTAAAGGATCGCGCCTGCTATAGCAAGTTTACGCGGACCGTATTTCGGAAGAAGCTTTCCGCCCAGCATAGCTGCAAGGCCAAGGAAACAGATTGCAAGCGATAATATCCATGCAACTTTCTGATTACTCCATACTTGTTTTTTTGCGTTGTTTAATTCGGTTTCAGCTGTCTTAACGGCTTCTTCAGCTGCTGTAAGATTTTGCTCTGCAGTTACTTTTACAGCTTCTGCCTCAGTGATTGCTTTTGTTTTTTTTGCATTCTGCGCAGCAGTCAAAGCTTCCTGTGCAGCCTGAAGAGCAGTCTTATTTGTTTCAACAGTTGCCAAAGCTTCTACATGCGTTTTTGTCTTTTCCGGTACGCCTGCCACAATTTCAGAACGTGCGATCATAGGTTTCTGAAAATAGCTCCATGCATAAATTGTACCCAATGTGATTTGAAGAACGGTACCCATAATTGCGATCAGCCAACGGCTCGGTAACTTCTGAGTCGTGCTCACATGCATCACCCTTTCAAAATTGATTAAAAACCTGTTTCAGTTTACCCATTTTAGACTCCCTTTAACCTAACGCTAAAATAATCATATCTCAAATTAATTATCACAAACGATAACCTTGCCCGTGTGCTATAAAATATCAGATAAAGAACTATTGTCAAAAGAAAATTCCAACTATTCGACTTAAGCTTCTTAGTATTATAATTCGTTATTATTATTACAGTTACAAGAATCATAAATGCGTTATGCTTCATAAAGCACATTGATTACATATTATTTTACATTTCGCAAATATCCACAAATCGATAACTACATTGGCACTATCTGATACGGGGATATTGAGAGCTATCAATGTAGCTCAAGATTGAGGTACTATGCTTCCCCTTCAAGACCGTTATAATACCGTAATTACTCTGTTGCGTCCGTGTTTTTTTGCACGATACAAGCATTCATCAGCCTTACAGATCAGTTCGTCGATCCATATCGCATCGGTCGGATATTCCACCACGCCGATACTGATGGTCAATGTCCTCAGTGTGCCCAGTAATTTCGATCGTTCAATATTTTTACGAATGCGTTCCGCTACACGCATGCCACCGTCCAAATGATGATTCAATAAAGCGACGATGAACTCCTCTCCACCGTACCGGCCGATAAGATCATTTTTCCTGAGGGAACGCCCGATGATCTCCGCCACTTGGGCAAGCACTTCATCGCCCTTTTGATGACCGTAAAGGTCATTAACCGTTTTGAAATGGTCGATGTCGATCATCATGAGCACAAAATGCTTTGTTCGGTGATCGTCATTGTAAATATAGTCCCGTATCTTGGATATGAACACATCTCTGAAGAATAATTTCGTCAGCGGATCACGCATGTATTTTGCTTCGATCTCACGGTTTTCCCATAAAAGAGAAAGATACATCATCAGTATCTGCAGTTTCTGCATGTCATACTTTATTGTGCACGAAACTTTTCTGTCCAAGTAAATAAACCCGCGGATAACGGGGGCGTCGTCACTCAGCGGGAAATAGATGTTTTGAAACTTCTGCCGGTTGTAATCACGGTTGGTGACCAGAGGGATCACCATATATGAACGGACCGTTCCGCTCAAATTATTACGGATTACAATATCGTTGTTTGTTGCGAACTCAGGTAGAAACTCTACGGTTGATTCATACCGGTGATAGAACATTTTCTTGTCATGAAAGCGAGCTTCTTCAGTGATACCCTCGGATGTTTTAGCATACAATATGACACGCTCATAATGAAGCACTTCCATCAAGACGCGCATAAGTCGTTCTGTTTTTACCGATTCGTCATAATATGCCGTTTGAAAAACTTTATAGAGCGCGTTAAAATCTCCGTAATTCTTTATCGTGGCGGATAGTTTCGCATGTACAATTTTCTCATAATCGGGAAGTTTCTGTTTTAATTCTCCAATGAGCACGTTCCAATAGGTAGCTTTTATAAGATTGGCATCGGGGACGGCTGTAGTAAGTTTCTTATACCAGTCGTGTGCCCGTGCCATCAGCACAGAATAATGCCTGCACGGCGAATCGGCACAAATATGCATGTATTCAATAAGGATCGAATATTTAAAATAATCACTGAAACTGTCCCAAAAATCATCTTCTATGGGCGAGTAATATAATTCGATGTAGCGTTGTTTCCGTTCATTTTTTTGTAACCGACTATCGAAATGAAGTTTATAATACATAGCAAATCGGTCAAACGGTTTGAGCTCCGCCGTTCCGTCAGTAAACTGTTCCATTGAACGGTGCACAAGCAGTTTGCGCTCTTTTTCGGTCATGAACGGTAATACCCACGTATAATAGGCGCGCAGTATAAAGTGGTCCTCGTCTTTTAGTTCACCGTTGTTCTCAAGCATTTGTATCATATTATTGATGAACGGCGTACGCGAGAAGGTTGTTTTCATAGACAGCAGATCAATGATATGATTACATATCCCTTCGGTCACGGTTTTCAATTGATAGAACGCGGAATCCTTTTTTAATGTTATCTTTTCTAGAATTAGTAAATACCGCTGAATCCAATCGCTCTTCTTATAAAAATACAACGGCAATAAGGAAAAGAACATGATATGAAGGTGACGGCGGACCAGAGAACTTTCATTGGATTTAGTTTCAGAAAAAATAATTTTTTCATTATCTTCAAGCAGACTTATCATTTTCGGGTAATCAACCGTATCGTGATAAAACAACAATAAATTACACAATGTAGTGAAATACAACCCACGGTAATTGGTCACCTTAGAATATTCAAGCGACTTCATGTAATACCCGACACGGTCCTCAGGCCGATCTGTCAGCAATCCCATATTGTTGTATGCCGAAGCGACGGATTCATAATCATAAGTGCTCTCGGCGGCAAGCAATGCCTTCGCCATGCTCTCACGCGCTTTTGCATATTCCTGCTGCCTGTACCAATAGATGTTGAATGCGTTATATACCATAAACATCCATTGATCCTGTTTGGATTCCTCTGCTTTTTTGCGTAAATATTCGCCGATAGCATAGGCACGTTTGAATTTATTCAAATAAATATACGATCTGAATATCGTTGTCATCAATCCCCAAAAGATCTTGGGTTCACATTCGGCGGTCATCAAGCGGATCACGTCATGCGCGCATTCAATAGCTTTTGCGAAATCCCACTTAGTATAATAATACATAGCAAGATGGCGCATCAGCAGGATCTGATAACTGATTGAAAAATCGGTAAACCGCTGATAAACATAATTCAAGTCGGCTTCTATCGCATCGATCTCGCCAAGATCGATATACGTTTTGATCTTAAACATCTTGATCACGAGAATGGCGGAAATATCCGTATAATTTTTTAATATGGCCGCAATGAAAGACTTTTTCCTCGTCATATCGCCGTAGAAGTGAAGCATACAATAGAACAATTCAAACAATGCCCGGTCTTTCTGATTTTCGATGAAACTGAAAGAATTGCTGTGTTGTTGATAAAGCGCATGGAGGTAATCGTCAAAAAGCTGTATCAGCCATTGATGATTGACCGTCAGCGGGATCAAATAGTAACGCTCTATCCACTGCGCTGCCTGCGAATAATTCCCTTCGGTACAACGGTAATAGACATATAAAAAACGTTCACTCTCGTTCAAATCCTGTTCAAATCGCTCGTAGACCTGTAATATTTGCGCTATATGAGTATCTTCGTCGGTCACCAGTTCTTTGATCTTTTCACGAACGGCATGATATACAGCGATGTCGTAGGGCAATATTCTGTTTTCATCAACTTTTGAGAAAATATTCGCTTTCAACAACAGTAAAATATACTTTTCGACCGGTTCATTCATAAGCATCTCAAGCATGTCGATCCGCACGGGTTTATCCATATAAATGAAAAAAGTGAATAATTTCTTGATACTTTCATGGCTGAATATCTGTTCCATGATCACATTCTCAGAAGAAACGATCATTGCCTCATGATGCCGTATATCCACAACGATCTTATTACCGTTGGCAGAACACATTTTTTTCATATACGAGCTGTTTGTTAAAAGTGTCAATAGATTTTCGGTGGTCATGCTTTCAAAAAGTTTGTGCAGTTCATCCAATTCATAATTGAAGAACAATTGCTCGATCTTACTTTTTATCCCGCTTTTTTCATAAAAACTGTTTTTATCTTTCAGGAACTCATCCTTGCTTTTAAAAAGATTGATGGTCTCAACGGCTACGGTCTTATTTTTAATGCGATTCACCGATTCGGTGCTGCTGAATATGAAATATACCGAATTACCGGTATAATGTTTCCAGATATAGTGCAAAGCTTCGAGGCTTTTACCGTCAATATAATGATAGTTGTCGATTATGAACACAAGCGGCGAGACATACGATAATTTCTCGATCAATTTGAGCAATGCATCATGGATCTCGAATGAGAAGGCATTTGCTGCGGTTTTATCATTGAGATTAGATGTATAATTATCAATATAGGAAATAATGAACGATTCTTTTTCAAGTATCGATTCATACTCTTTCCGGTTACGCAATAAGAACAACAAATGGGTAAAAAATGAATAAAAATTCGGGCAAACGATGATCTCGTACGGATCATAACCTTTTATCTGCAGAGTGGATTTAAAATACCCGCTTACAAGCCTGTAAAAGACGGGATTATAACTGGCGCAATTGACGATCTTCACGCGTTCTTTGTTCTTATCTATGCTATCCTGTGAGGTTGATACATCCTGCAAGATATCGGGTAGAAAATCCAGGGTAAGATTGAACCGGTCGGCGATCATCTCGCACCCGCAGTGCTTTCGGGTAACGGCATGATAATTCACGGAAAAGGATTCGCACAACTCTTTGAAGCGCTTGAGGTCTTTCTCCGCGGATGCATCTGGATCGATGTCAAGGAAGATGATATTACCGCTTTTAGTGATCATAATATTTGAAGCATTGAGATCGCCGTGAACATACCCGTTCGCATGAAGCCATTTTAAATTGATCAATATCGTTTCAAACAATTCTTTTTTTTGTTCTTCTTTACGGAATTTATACTGTTTTAGAACGGTTCCCTCGCTTTTTTCCATCGTATAAAAATAGTACTTGCCTGAAAATAATACGCCGTCAATGAGTTTTACGCGTTCAAAATCATACACTCTCACGACATTCGGCATATAACAACGGCTGAGTGTCGCATATTCTTTTTTGAAACGCAGCAGAAAGTTATCGCCGAGCTTGTCGGAATTATACATTTTCAAGGCTTTGACGATGTCATTATCGGCACGGTCTATAACCTCGTAGATCACACCGAACTCACCCCGGTCGATCTCACCGATCACCTCATACCGATTATTAATTATTTTCATACGTTTTACCTTTCGATATCTATAGTGAAGAACATGTATTCCGTTACTTGAGTTTTTCGCTCCGCCATTGATTTTCCCAATCGATCTTTGCCGTAGCCTGCATCACTACAAACAACGTGATGATACTCAGCACGGTTATGGTAAGTCCGGTGAAACCCTCCAGGAAAAATGCATACGAAAAGACGACGAGATATACAAATTGCGCGATACCCGCCTCAACGAACGCAAAACGTTTCCCTACGACCAACCGTAGATATGAAATGACCAGAAATAGCGACACTGCGGTACTAATGATAAACGCCGCCTTCAACTCAATATGATCGGCAAGATAGGCCATAAGCAAATGGAAACTGAAAAAAGCGGCAGACAGGAAAAAATAATGCATCGGGTGAAGATTGATCTTTTTTATGGTAGTAATGATGAACATCAGGAAAAAGAAAAAGAACAATGAAACCGGAGCAAAAAAGGTTATTGTTGAAACAAAATCACCCGGATTTATCTTTTTCGGCATTTCAATGCCGATGTCCTGATTCGACATCAGACTTTCGTAATTCCATTGAACGATGTAACCGGTACCGTCGGTTTTTGTTTTTGCAGGGGTGGTCGGCGACAATGTACCTTCAGGATAATCGACCTTTTGAAAATCCGTCTCAACCGATATGGCAACATTTCGGCGCTGTTCGACATTTTGATTGAATGCATACGACCATGAATCCATGCCGTGCGTGACATAGCCGACCGATACTTCCGCAGATTCACCCGGTTTGAGGTCAAGACGGGCTGTGATCGTGCCATTGATGTTTTCAGGCCTTTCGATAGCAATGCCGTTCACGGAAAATACAAATTTATCATAACTTCCTTTGGCATTGGGGAAAAAGAAATCGAAAAGAAGATCCTGCCGTTGACCTGTCGTGTTGGTCACAACATACGCAGCAGAAAATTCTATTGTAAATGTTGAATACCAGATCAACCCGCGTTTCCGGTAATCCGATTTCATTTTTGCGTTAATCGTTGTACCGGACAGGTCTTGAAATATTTTCACGTCATAATCTTTATATTCTTTAACGGTCTTGCCGTTGTCATTTGTCTCGGTAAGGCGGCGTTCGGTGATCACATGATACGCTTCGGGCGCTCGCTGATCGATCCGTGATCCCCAGAGTTGTTCGACATCGGTCTTCATGGAACTGGTTCGCGCAGTGCTTCTCGACATCGTGATACCGCCGAGTATGAACCATGCAATAGTCGTGAAAATGAAGATAACGCTAAGAGCAATAAGACGTTTTAACATAAAAACCTCCCGCTAAATTAGTGATAGTATACAACCGTATTATTCTCTTTGCAAGATTTTCGTGCTTATACGCTCCGGCATACATAACGCTCCGCTTGCAATTCCGGCGAAAATGCTTATACTGAAACGGAGAAACAACAAGGAGGCAACCATGTATTGCATTACCGGCGGATGCGGTTTTATCGGATCGCATATTGCGGAAGAATTGGTAAAAAAAGGGAAAAAAATACGCATCATCGATGACCTCTCCACCGGATCAATCGAAAATATTAAAGCGATTCGCAATGATGTTGAATTTATACAGGGAGATATTCGAGATTCAGCGCTTCTCGAAAAAACATGCAAAGGCGTAGACACGGTCTTTCATCAGGCGGCGCTTGTATCGGTAGGCCGCTCCATTGAAGAACCCGGCCTGAATCATGAGATCAACATTACCGGCACGGCGAATGTCCTCGAAGCATGCCGGAAAAACGGTGTAAAAAAACTTGTCATGGCATCATCAGCCGCTGTTTACGGCAATGATCCTCATCTTCCGAAAAAGGAAACAATGAACCCGTCTCCGATTTCTCCCTACGGATTGGCAAAATGGCAAAACGAACAAACAGGCGCAATATACGCGTCGCTTTACGGTATGTCGATAACATGCCTGCGTTATTTCAATGTTTACGGACCGCGGCAGGACCCTCGTTCCCCGTATTCAGGAGTATTGTCAATATTCTCGAAAGCCTTTTCGCAAGAAAATGTTGCAATTACGGTTTTCGGCGACGGCCTGCAGACACGTGATTTTATCTATGTAAAAGATGTCGTATCAGCCAATATTGTGGCCAGTACCATAACGGAACCATTCACGGTATTTAATGTTGGGACCGGCAAATCGGTAGCCCTCCTTGACGTTATTGACATAATGCAGGACATCACCGTGAAAGACGTGAACTGTGATTTTAAGCCTGAACGCTCGGGCGACATTCGCTTTTCATCGGCATCAGTCGCGAAAATAAAAAAACATGGATTTTCTCCGCGATATATGCTTGAT
>CAZIJP010000122.1:0-8233 GCA_964539615.1 uncultured bacterium | reverse complement strand
TTGGTCTCGCCTTCCTGATATTTGATTTTATTCTCTTCCTTAACGAAAGTATCTTTAACAGGCTGATTGATATTAAGATCGATACGGTCATCCGGATAAATCCAATTCGGGTCAGTGATATGCGGATTCCGCTCCCATACTTTTTGCCATAGATACGGATCTTTCAATTCTCTGCCGCAAATATCCCACATGGTATCTCCAGAAATAACCGTGTATATTTTTTCACCGGTCAACTCTGTGCCTCGCGGTTTCCCTGAATACCGGGGAACCTCAGCATGAATTAACGACGATAAGGTCATAACGAAAACAAACAGCATAATAAAACGCGTCATAATAATCCTCCTTGCAGAAACATCTTCACATAACTATACCACCAGCTTTGGAAAATGGCAAGAAAAAACACCATAATCAAAGCATTGTGTCAAATATAGCGAATGTTTATTTATGACTTATTTAGATTAAGTACGGTGCGTTCTTATTAATATTTATGATAATCTTCTTCGTATGAAAATTCAAACGTTGCAGCTACGATTACAGTATCGCCGTTTTTTGCGCCGGCTTTTTCCAATGCCTCATAAACACCGATCTTTCTCATGATGTCATTTGCACGCTTTGTGCTTGCTGCCAAAGCAAAATCCGACATAGCCATGAGCTTTCGCAAAAACACACCGTCAACATAGAAACAGTCATTATCTTTTTCAATCGTAAAGAACCGTTTATCTTCTTTGATAGTTATCTGTTCAATATGCTCTTCGACAACTTCAGGTATCTCAGATAGTTTTTTAGCGATCGTTTTCTTTAGCACATCAAGATTCTGATATGCAGCTGCTGAGATCATCAACGGCTCGATACCTGTTTTTTCTTTAAATAATGCCACATTTTCTTCCGCTTGAGGAAGGTCTGCTTTATTTCCCACAACGAGCACTGCTTTTTCAAGCATTTCAGGATTAAATTTACCGAGTTCATTGCGCAGTATCTCATAATCGGTCCACGGCTCTCTTCCGTCAACTCCCGCCATATCAATGAGGTACATCAACATCCGATTGCGTTCTGCATGTTTTAAAAACCGATGCCCAAGCCCTGCGCCTTCGCTTGCGCCTTCGATCAAGCCGGGAAGATCAGCTATGACAAAAGAAAATGATCGTTCTTCAACACATACGCCGAGATTCGGTTCCAGTGTCGTGAACGGATACGGTGCGATCTTCGGTGCAGCATTACTGAGAACAGAAAGCAATGTAGATTTTCCGGCATTGGGAAATCCGATAAGCCCGACATCGGCAAGCATCTTCAATTCAAGAATGAAAGTGAATTCTTCGCCCGGCTCGCCTTTTTCACGAATATACGGTGCACGATTTGAATTTGATAAAAAAGCGGCATTGCCGCGTCCGCCGCGTCCGCCTTTGGCAACGATCTCTTCCTGTCCGTCACGGATCAGGTCATAGAGCAACGCGCCGTCTTCATTATAGACCATCGTGCCGCATGGAACAATTACCGTAAGATCTTTTGCATCCTTACCGTATTTGTTGGCAGTACCGCCGGTCTCGCCGTCTTTAGCTTCTATATGGGGATGATAACGAACATCAAATAATGTCTTGACGGATATCGATGCACGAAAGATGATATCGCCGCCGCGTCCGCCGTTACCGCCGTTCGGACCGCCGTTCGGAATAAACTTCTCGCGCCTAAAACTAAGAAGTCCGGGACCGCCGTTGCCGCCCCGGACGTATACTTTTGCTCTGTCAATGAACATAGAGTTGAACGATCAGACGTGTGTCAGATCAAGCATTGGGTTCAACGCTGATAACGTTTCTACCCATGCGTTTCGAAAACTTTACGGTACCATCGATAAGAGAGTAAATAGTGTAATCACGGCCCAAACCGACGTTTTTGCCCGGTTTGAACTGAGTACCGCGTTGACGAACGATAATATTACCGCCGCGAACAACTTCACCGGCATATACTTTTACGCCTAAACGTTTTGCATTACTGTCGCGTCCGTTACGTGAACTACCGACGCCTTTCTTATGAGCCATACTGCCACCTCCGTTTGCTTATTTGGTGATAGATTCCACGATAAGCGTTACCATTTTTTGGCGATGGCCTTTGGTAACATCGGAATCTTTTCTTCTACGATAATGGTGAATGACAATCTTTTTAGCCTTATAATGTTCTTTAACACGGCAAACTACCTTTGCTGCTGCACAAGCTTCGCCGGTCATAACCGTACCGTTGTCGCTCATCATGATCGGTGTGAAATCTACGGTTGAACCTTCAGCCGCTTCAATTTTTTCGGCAAATATTTTGTCTTTTTCTCTTACAAGATATTGTTTGCCGCCGGTTTTAATAACTGCATACATATATACGACACCCCCTCGTTCTTCAACAGGCGAACCCTACCACAGCTTGATACATATGTCAAGCGAAATTCACACATACCATGCCTGTAACGGCTCTAGGCCGCCAAACAATGCTATATAGATCGACATGAACTTCCGAAACGGATAATACCATACTTTCATTATTATGCAATAAATTCTTTTGAAATACACAAATATTTTTTCTAAATTCAAACTTTTTTCTGTGCACTTGCTTACAATGACATCATCGAGATACGCCAACGCCCGAAACGATCTTTTTTAACGACAACAGGGACCGGATTATCCCGCTTTGAAGAATGGATAAAAAATTTCACCGGCCCTGTTTTGTCATCAAATTTCGCCGGATCGGTACGAACGATTTTATAACTCAATTTCTTACGGTCTATGATATAACTAGGAGCCCATTTAACAAGGCTTTGCCATAAAAAATCCCTCGTATCTCGACGCATAGCGAAATCCTCATGTTTCAGTTCATCATAAAAAGTATCAAAATCTTGGGTAAACCCGGCTCGTAACGTTTCTCGGATGACCCACTCGGGAGAACCTTTTTTCGGATTGATAACAATATCGTTTTTATACGTTTTTGCATATACGTCACAATACAATAAACAACAGGCAACGAAACAGAACATACATCTTAACCCAATATTCATTGTATCATCATTCCTTCCTAACAATACTATTTCATACTTAATTACAAGGAGGTCTTATGAAAATACTTATAGGAATAGCAGTATTTATCATCATATCCGTCATAGCTCAGTTTGCAGTTTCCAAGAAAGATCACTCTTGAATATTAAACGCAAGTCTGTTCATTTTATCCCCCGCATCCTTCATAAACAACGTATACATAATTAACCAAGGAATAAACGCAATGATATTGAGATACGGTACCGCCATGGCGGAAAACAGTATGCTGACGGTCATGCCGATCCCCTCGCTCATTTCGGGAAGCTCTTTATTGTTCTGTACAAGATACTGATTATAATCTTGTGCCAATCCGTGGTAGATCTGAAAATACCAGTATAGATTATAGAACGGTATCAATTGCATCCATACCGCACTGGCACCCGTTGCTCTACGACTGTATTTTGACATAATGTTCCATATCTTATAGGTAAATCGCAAATGTATCCCGACAGCTGAAATTAACAACATCAAACCAAGCAGGATGAACTCTCCGCCCCGCGACCCGGTTACATGTTCCGAATCGGGAGACACCCCGTCCATCTTCTTTGGCTTTTTATCCTCTTGTGCTGTATCGGAGTTTCGAGAATCTTGCGGTATCAAGGGTTCGTCTTCGTTGGATACTGTTTCATCGACCTTAACAGGCTTTGCGGTATTCTCTTTAGAAGCATCTTTCTCGGAGTGTTGCGAAATACCGTTATAGGAGAGCACGGTATCAGTATTTATCAACCTTTTAAAGCTGTCAGACGAATTATCGCCAATTTGCTTAGCCGTTTTATCATCATTCTGCTGAACGGAGGTTTGTTGTTTTTGAATTGCTTCGGGAGTATTACTCTGCCTAACGCCGATAGCCATAAAGATCACACCAAGCAACAAGCAACCCGCGAAGGAAATTGTATAAAAATTGATATTCAACGGTTTTAAATATGCAGGGACTTCATCATGCTTCGGGTTAACATTAACGGCGACTTCGAGCTTGTTACCGCAATGCCTGCAATACAAAGCGCCATTGGTATTTGTTGTGCCGCATCGGCTGCACTGAAGATTGGTCACAACTTGCCCGTCTCCGCTGTCACTCACCTGTGCTTGGGCATTGTCGGGATTGAACGGCGATAATTTCAGCATTTCTTTTATACGTTTGAACATGATCACCCATAGAACGATCACTAGGCCGACAACAACGATGATCAGGATCGGGTTTATCGTCAGCATAAGATTAAACAACGCATGAGATACCATGGCCAAGAGCAATCCTTTGATGATCATGCCCTTTGCTTGCTCAGCAGGGGAAAATTTTGCCTTTCCTAACGCATATCCCCACATACCTGAAAACAACGCATGCCCCGGTACCGACAATAATGCACGAATGATCACCACACCGGTCATCGCAGCCACACCCTCACGAAGATATGTACCGCCGACATACATGATGTTCTCGATCGTAGCAAAACCCAAAGCGGCAGCCGACGAATACACAAGTCCATCCATCGGCTCATTAAAAGCCGGATTTTTATAAGCAGCCCAGCGGACGGCAAAATATTTGAATAATTCTTCAAAAATCGGAGCAGCTATTACGGCTCCGAGAAATGCACCCGGAAATGGTAATTCGCATATGATAACAGGAAAACAGATCAATATACCAAATAAAAATGTTTTTACGATCAGCCATTTTGGTTCCGGGTCCCATTTGTCCTTTTTATAATAAAAATACATAAAGAAAATACCCGGCGCTATTGCCAATGCTATCGCAACTAATAACATATCGCACTCTCCTTGTATTTAGCGAGTATAGCAGGATGACGCTATATGTCAAGAAAGGGATATTGCATGTTTAAAAGACCGGAGACAATGCCATCTCCGGTATTATTGAAGGGAACTATTACTTACGAAAAAATTCTTTTACACACGATATGGTATAATCGATCTCATCATCACCAAGCTCAGGATAGATAGGTAATGCAAGTATCCGCTCGGATGTTTTTTCAGCATTCGGGAAATCACCTTTTTTATGCCCCATCTCTTCAAAACATTTCTGCATATGCAACGGAAGCGGATAATAGATGGTCGTGCCGACGCCCTTTTCTTTCAGATACTCTGCAAGGGCATCACGTTTATCGGTAAGAATGGAATATACGTAATAGACCTCGCGTCTATTCGGAGCGATGTATGGTAATTCCAGGTCGCCGACATCTTTAAGCAACGATGTGTATTTCTTGCCGATCTCTTTTCTTGTAGCGATACTTTTTTCAATATATTTCAATTTGATATCAAGGATCGCAGCTTGAATGGAATCCAAACGGCTGTTGTATCCCACTTCATCGTGATAATAGCGTTTTGCCGATCCATGCACACGGAGCATCTTCAAGCGTGCAGCAAGCTCATCATTATCAGTGGTCAATAATCCGCCGTCGCCATATCCGCCGAGTGTCTTTGTAGGGTAGAATGAGTAAATGCCGATATCGCCCATTGTGCCGGCTTTTTTACCGTTAAATTCCATGCCGAATGCTTCCGCAGCATCTTCTAATACGCCCAAAGAATGACGTTTTGCAACATCAAGTATTACATCCATATCAGCTGTCTGCAGGAAAAGGTGTACAGGCAAAATTGCTTTTGTCTTTTTTGTAACAGCTTTTTCAATATTTGCCGCATCGATGTTGAATGTTTTCGGATCAATATCTATGAATACAGGTCTTGCTCCCATACGGACGATCGAACTGACCGTTGCAAAAAAACTGAACGGCGTGGTGATCACTTCGTCGCCGGGTTTAACATTAAGCGCATGTAATCCGAGTAACAACGCTTCCGAACCGCTTGAGTTGCCTACCGCATGCTTTGTCTGCAAATAAGCTGCCGCATTCTTCTCAAATCGCCCGACAGCTTCACCGAGAATAAAATCCCCTTTTGTGCAGACCGTCTGAACGGCAGCATCTATTTCATTTTTTAATTTTTGATATTCCCGTGATGCCGTATAAAATTGAACGTTCATATATCCTCCTCAGAATGTCCTTTTCAACGGAAGACTGACCGAATTACCGGTTTTAGCGCTCTCGTAGATACCGAGTATGAGCTCAAGGCTTTTCTTACCCTCTCGCCCGTCTGTAGCAGGCGATTCCTTGCCTTCCAATTGGTCCAGTACATTGGAATAATACGGAAGATGGCTGTTACCATAAACACTTGTAGGCGTATAATTTGTCTCAAATATTGATTTGTCGTCATCATCATAATCGGCGAATTCCCATTTTTCAACAGCGTTCAACGCCATACCGCCGATCTTAACGGTGCCTTTCTCTCCAAGGATTGTAATAGACCCTTCCATGTTTTTGGGGTACGACAACATTGTCGTCTGTATCACGCCGATCGCTCCGCTTCTGAAACGCAGCACCGCAGCGCCTGTATCCTCTGCTTCGATCTTACGCGCCAACGTGGCGGTCTGCGCCATAACTTTATCAACCGGTCCGCCGAACCATTGCACCAGATCAACATAGTGGCTGGCCTGGTTTAAAAATGCTCCGCCGTCAAATTCCCACGTGCCGCGCCATTTGGCGCTGTCGTAATAATCCTGCGGACGCATCCAGTAAACCGTTGCATTAATGAAAAATATACGCCCGAATCTTCCTTTGTCTATAGCTCTGCGTAATGCAGCCACACCGGGATTCAAACGATTCTGTTTAACGACAAACAATTGAACTTTATTTTTATCGCACGCATCAATGAGCGCATCGGCATCTTGAAGCCGCACCCCCATTGGTTTTTCTGTGAGCACATGAATACCTCTGTTTGCGGCCTCGATCCCCATCATAGGATGCAACCCGCTCGGTGTACAAATAATTGCAAGATCGATCTCTTCTTTATCAAGCATTTCCAGGTAATTTTTATAAGGTTTTCCGCCATAGGTCTTAGCGGCCTCTTTTGCTCGTTCTTCGACGATATCGCTCACCGCAACAAGCTTTATTCGATCATGAAGATTTTTCATTGTTTCAAAATGATTTTTTGATATTCGACCGCACCCGATCAATCCAACTTTGATGACCATAATTATCTCCTCCTCGCTTGCGGCATCATACGGTAAAAATACTAGCTGTGCAAATGTTTTTTAAACAAAACGGAGCATTTCTGCTCCGCAATAGTGAGGTCTGTCAAAACGGTTCGAATCGATTCTGATCCCAAAAATAATGCTCTGCTTCTTCCTGAATTTTTAAGACATCATGATAATGATCGCCTTCCCAAGCAGCCATCATCGTATAAAATTTTTGCAATTCAGGTTCATCAGTTTCATCAATACATTTTTTGTAAAACTGTATGGCATTGAGCTCCAACAACACTGCCGTCGATATTGCCGAAAATAGCTGTTGGTCAGAAGCTATTCTTTTCAGAAAATCAATGGTTATGATTGGGCTTTTCTTTTCATTTTTAATGATGACAGTATCGGCTTTGCTGAGCTGTTTATCATTACTCAATTCGTTGTAATAATGAAGCAAATAATTGTAATGATTTTTTTCTTCTTCCAACCGTTCTGCAAAAAAGGTTTTTACATCTTCTTTATCTGATCGTACTAAAGCTTGCTGATACAGATTTATACTATCGAGCTCGCCTTTCAAACCGCCTTTTATTGCTTGTAACATACGGTCTTTGCTCATGGTGTCCTCCTTTTAGTGTGTTCTTTACACGTTGATACGCCGAACACTGAATACAATCCACACCATCTGAATATACCGGTCAATAAGGGAAGCAAACCAAGTAACCCAAAATAAGAATGGTAATAATACCCTAATGCTAAAGCGATGACCCCGACAACAATTCTTGTTATCCTGTCTGCTGAACCGATATTTGCTAACATAAATTTACCTCCTGACAGCATACTTATTATAAAACAAATCCTGTGTGAATTCAACTTAAATAAAAACCGCTATTTTTGTTTTTTCTTGACACTTTTTTTATCGTATGATATAGTCAGCCCGTCAATCTTGGGGAGTCGTCTAATGGCAGGACAGCAGACTCTGACTCTGTATGTGAGGGTTCGACTCCTTCCTCCCCAGTTTCTTATGGTCCCATCGTCTAGGGGTCTAGGACACCGCCCTCTCACGGCGGTAACAGGGGTTCGAATCCCCTTGGGACTGTTTGTTCTTGGTTGGTTCTACAAAAAAACAGGCTGAAAGGCCTGTTTTTTT
>CAZIJP010000121.1:6009-8456 GCA_964539615.1 uncultured bacterium | reverse complement strand
ACTCAGCGAGCGGGGATACCCCATTCATTCAGTAATTAATTTATCGTATCCCGAGAAATATTGAACCGGATTAATAACTATATTTTTATCCCCAATCCTATTTTAAACAGTAAAGTATTTTCGGTCTTTTCATTATTATACGGTATACAGTATGAAAGGGCGGAATAAACGGCATACCATTCTGTATGAAGCATAAGCCCGGTGTCAAACGATAGATAAGCAGTTTTTGATACTGATACAGATGTGGGAGAATAATTGTGTGCCAGGGTTGAATACAAAGAAAATACGGAAGATAATGAATAATCAACTTTTAAAGATGCAGGAAATAACAGTTCTGTATTCGTTTCATTTGCGAAACCAAGGCCGGCATTGGCAAAGATAGAAAGTGCTTTATACTGTGTATTACAAAAAAATATTGCGGAATAGATATCATTCGATACAGATGCTTTTATCGCATATCTGCCATTTGAAAATCCATATTTACCTGTAAAAAATATATAAGCAGTTGACGTATCATACGGATCATCTGATGCGATAGTATTATTCGTTGATACCGTATAATAGAGCTCACAACCAATTGAAAAGTTTTTTACCGGTGTCATCGCAATATATGAATCGATGGAATAATCGTTGTTACTAGAGACTTTTTCATATACAGTTGAAAGAGCAAAATGATCGGCGAGTCGAGCATCTTCATTATCAAATGGAAGTATTTCTACAAAGAGACTTGCTGCTACTATAAATACGCATACAATATTTTTCATGGATCCTCCTTATTTTGAAACCAGATTCTACCAGAATATTACAAAAATAAAATATAAATTTTTAAATTTTATTCTTGACACCATAAAATAGTTGTGTAAAATGTCGTTTGAGCGATAAAAAAAGTTTAAGGAGGTGACCTATGGCCGGAGTAAAAAATATTAAAACAAATGAGGTTGTAGCGTTGCCTCGTAGATCAAGCTCTTTCTAAAAAAAGAACCCACTACATTTACGAGAAAACGCCGACCCATCAGGACCGATGAGGTATTGTGTCTTGTTTGGCGTACAACAAAAAAATGGAGAAAAAAACGATGAGTAATTCTATAGATACGACCTTCGATCACTTTTTTGCAGCCGGTATCATTACCGATGTTGATGCAGTGATCAAAAGCGGGAAAGAGGCAACAGTGTACAGATGTACGGCGCATCCGTCCACAGGGTATCGCTCAATAGCCGTGAAAGTGTATAAGGATATCGGGAAAAGAAGTTTTGCCAATATGGCCGATTATCTGGACGGCAGGGTCGGTAGAACGATCCGTAAACGAAGGGATATACTGCACATGTTTTCAGATAACGAAAGCATGCAGGCATATTGGGTATATGCGGAATATGAAGCATTGAAGACGCTTAGTGATTATGGGGTGCCGGTGCCGCGACCGTTTGCGCAGACAGGCAGCGCGCTGGCAATGGAATTTATCGGTGATACAACAATCGCTCCCCAGTTAAAGGACGTGAAACTCGATAGAGACGGGGCACAGTCAGTTTTAACCGGGATCACCGATGCCATACACGATATGCTACGACTTGATATGATACACGGAGACCTTTCGCCGTATAATATACTAGTACACAACGGCGCTCCCGTGGTCATAGATTTTCCGCAGGTTATCGATGCACGGTTTCATTCACAGGCAGAGGAGATGTTTCGGCGAGACGTGAGAAATGTATGCAGTTACTTTGAACGTCACGGGATCGTTGTAGACAGCGAAACACTGGTAAAAGAAACCTGGGATCGTTATTTACGTAACAAACTATGATCGTGTTTGATAGATACGGGCTTTTGATCGAACCTGAAAAAAAGGAGGAGTGCATGCGCAGTAATTTTAAGTAACTTGCGCATCATCGTCGTGTCTCGGATGCAAACCGTATCCGTGACGGTCCACTAGACGAAGATGCATGCGTCTTGCTGTAGTGGGGTATTTGGATCGGAACAACAGAGGAGAACAACTATGAAAAAAAATTTGATCCTGTTATGGGATGTAATGAAAGGATACCGCACCTTATATATCGGAGCGGTGGCAGCCATCGGGTTTGCGGCGTTTTTCTCGCTTATCGGGCCGTTGGTCTTGCGGTTTTCGATCGATTCTTTGATCGGGAACCAGCCGCTTGCAGCACCGCAATGGGTGCTTGATATCGTTGCGGCTTTAGGCGGGAAAAGCGTGCTTGCACAGAATCTCTGGTTCTGCGGGCTTGTGTTTGCAACGCTGGGAGCTGCGAACTGTCTGTTTTTATATTACCGCGGCAGATGGTCCAATATTGCTGCCGAGGCGATGGCGAAGGGATTCCGCGAGAGGATGTATGACCGGCTGCAACGCATGCCGTATGACGCATTGGTGAAAGCCGAAACAGGCGATCTTGTACAGCGTTGTACATCGGATATTGACACGGTACGTAAATTCCTTGCG
>CAZIJP010000121.1:0-5999 GCA_964539615.1 uncultured bacterium | reverse complement strand
TGAATTTGTGGAGATCGGGCGAGCGATATTCATGGTAGCCATAACGGCCGGTTTTATGGTCGCGCTTGACCCGAGTTTAACGATCGTAGCCATGGCGGTCATTCCGCTTATATTTACTTTCGCGGTGATATTTTTTATGAAGGTGAAGGCGGCATTCCAAAAATCGGATGAGGCTGAAGGACGATTATCCATCGTTCTGCAGGAAAATCTCACCGGAGTGCGTGTAGTTCGCGCATTCGCACGTGAAAAATATGAGATCGAGAAACTTGATATACGAAATCGTGAATATCGCGATCTGACCTATAAACTGATACGGATACTTGCCTATTACTGGTCGGTATCAGACCTGTTGTGTATGATGCAGATCGGCGCCGTATTGACCGTAGGCGCCGCCCGGTGTATCAAAGCGCCGGATATCATGACAGTAGGCACGCTTGTGGCATTCCTGTTATATGAAGCGCGACTTTTGTGGCCGGTGCGTCAGATGGGGCGTATCCTTGCAGATCTCGGGCGCACGATGGTGTCTCTCGGGCGTATACGCGAAGTGTTGGAAAAACCGATCGAACAGGCGGACGTAGCTCCGGTGCGTACCGACATTCTCGGTAAGATCGAGTTTCGTAACGTAACGTTCGGGTATGAGCCTGAAAAGCCCGTGTTGAAGAACATCAGTTTTATTGCACATCCGGGAGAAACGATCGCGATACTCGGGCCGACAGGTTCGGGGAAAAGTTCGCTTGTGCACCTGCTTCCGCGTTTGTATGAATATGAAGGGTCGATTCTGATAGACGGTACTGAACTGAGAACGATAGACAAACAATGGGTACGTAAAAATATCGGGATTGTCTTACAGGAGCCGTTCCTCTTCTCAAAGACCTTGTATGACAATATTGCGCTGGCAGTAACTGAAGCTCCGAAGGATGATGTCGAAAGCGCATCAATGACTGCAGCTGTGCATGATGTTATCGTCAGTTTTGAAAAAGGGTATGAGACGGCGGTCGGTGAACGAGGCGTGACACTTTCCGGCGGTCAGAAGCAGCGTGTTGCGATCGCACGCAGTTTGCTTGGAAAGCCTCCGGTGATCATATTTGACGACTCGCTCAGCGCAGTGGATACCGAGACCGATGCAGCGATACGGAAAGCGCTGCGTGAACGGCGTGATAGAGCCACAACGTTTATCATATCGCACCGCATCACGACGCTTGCAGAGGCCGACAGGATCCTCGTGCTTGAGAACGGCGAATTGACACAATGCGGTACGCATGAAGAACTTATAGAGCAGGAAGGTCTGTACCGCAGGGTATGGCACATACAGAATGAGCTTGAAGAAGAGCTCAGTGAAGAGATAGACGCCACCACAGGCACAGCAGATGTGCAGGCGGTGTGACTCGGAAGAAATGACAGATACGAAGTATTCCGGTCATGTCGGAAAGGATACATTATGAGCGTATTACAGGAAAAGAACTATACATCGAAATTTGACCTAAGTTTATGGAAGCGGCTTGTCCGCTTCCTGGCTCCATACAGAAAACTCGTGATCGGCCTGATCATTGTTATGACCTTTTCGGGCGGCATTGATGTGGTATTCCCTCTGTTGAACAAATATGTGATCGATACGATCATCGCAACGGGAAATATAGACGCATTGCCGTTGTTTGCTTTGAAATATGCAGGATTAGTGCTCTTACAGGCCGTCAATGTGTTTTTACTGATTGCATTCGCCGGTAAGATCGAGATGAATCTGAACTACGATATACGTAAAACGGCATTCAAGCGCCTGCAGGAACTTGATTTCAGTTTCTATGACAAAACGGCAGTCGGATGGATCATGACCCGTATGACATCCGACAACTCGCGCTTAGCTGATATCATCGCCTGGGGACTTGTGGATGCCACATGGTCGTCTGTAATGATGTTTGGATCGATCGCTATGATGTTTATCATGAACTGGAAACTGGCGTTGGTTGCGCTGGCAGTGGTGCCGGTACTTGCCGTGATAAGCTTGTATTTTCAGAAAAAGATATTGAAAGCGCATCGCGATGTGCGTAAGACGAATTCGCGTATTTCCGGCGCTTTTAACGAAGGTATCATGGGTGGAAAGACCACAAAGACGCTTGTGCGTGAAGACGAGAACCTGCGTGAATTTACGGGGCTTACCGGTGAGATGCAGCGCGTTTCCGTTCGGGCGGCGACATTTTCAGCTTTGTATATGCCGATCGTATTTTTTCTGGGGAGCGTCGGTACGGCGCTTGCATTGTGGTACGGCGGTAACGGCGTTATCATCAATATGAT
Organism: uncultured bacterium; assembly: GCA_964539615.1. GTDB lineage: Bacteria > Macinerneyibacteriota > Macinerneyibacteria > Macinerneyibacteriales > CAYRFE01 > CAYRFE01. The sequence continues at coordinate 3,710 of CAZIJP010000121.1, read as the reverse complement.
CTCACTCGGTACGCTTGCGGCATTCATCGCTTACACCGTTCAGTTCTTCGAACCGATCACAAACCTTGCGGGGTTGTTTGCAGAGATGCAGTCGGCACAGGCCGCCGGGGAACGTATCATGTCACTTATCGATACTGACCCGGGTATAAAAGATTCCGAATCCGTGCTTAAAGAATACGGCGTGGATTACGACCCGGCAAACGGTTCTTTGAAAGATATGAAGGGTGAGATCGAGTTTCGTGATGTGACGTTCGCATACAAAGAAGGTGCGAAAGTGCTCGATACGTTCAATCTCACCGTAAAAGCCGGTGAAAAGATAGCGCTGGTCGGGGAAACGGGTTCGGGCAAGAGTACGATCGTGAACCTTGCATGCCGTTTCTATGAACCGACAAGCGGTCAGATATTGATCGACGGAGTGGATTACCGTGAACGCCCGCTGGCCTGGCTCCATGCTAATTTGGGCTATGTTTTGCAGGCGCCGCATCTGTTCAGCGGTACGATCCGCGACAACATCCGCTACGGACGTTTGAATGCTACCGATGCCGAGATCGTAAGCGCATCACAATTGGTGAACGCTCACGATTTCATTATAAAACTTGAAAAAGGATATGATACCGAGGTCGGCGAAGGCGGTAATATGCTTTCGACAGGCCAGAAACAATTGATCTCGTTCGCTCGGGCGCTGCTTGCGGAACCGAGGATCTTCGTGCTGGACGAGGCTACGTCGTCGGTTGATACCGAGACGGAACAGCTTATCCAGCAGGCCATACATACGGCGCTTGAAGGAAGAACGAGCTTTATCATTGCGCACCGGTTGTCGACGATACGGTCTGCCGATCGAATTCTCGTCATCAAAAACGGCACGGTTATCGAGTCCGGTACCCATCATGAACTGCTGAATTTGAAGGGGTATTACTACCGCTTGTATACTAATCAGTTCATGGAGGAAGAAGAAACGCGATTGCTGAATGCAACCACGTAAAACAGGAGGAGAAATCCTCCTGTTTTATTTTTTATAGTTCAAACGTTCACTTATAAGGGAACTAGTTTACTTTTGCAAGAGATTCGACAACTGTATACGTGAATGCGTTTTAGTTTTTTTATAAATTTTTGACGTATAATCTTTCACCGTTTGCAATGATATGCATAAAATATCGCTGATCTCTTTATTGCTTTTACCGTCACAAATGAGTGTGGTGATCTCTTGTTCTCTGAGAGTAAGGCCGTATTTCACAAATTGTTCCGGCAGTGAAGCGACAGGTTGCGGTGTTTTGGGGCCGCTATAAGCGAGCACAAATTTTTCCAGATATACGAGGGGAATAAGATTCAAGTAGCAGTAGATAAGCGGTATGAAAATGGTAACAAAAGACTCAGTCATTATTTTTAATGCTACAGACATTTGTAATAAGAGTATCGATAGAGGCAGCATTAAATAGTACCATGCAATAAAATGTATTGCTTTTTGTTTAGTATTGGATTGTGTATACCCGTAACGAACTAATGTAATAAGAAAATATACAATTGATAAACGGCCGATATGACGGATATAAAAATTAAACTGAGTTGAGACGGGATGAATATTTTCCGGAAAGCATGGTTTTATTACAATTATAAAAACAATTAAAGCGAGTGCCCACATACTGTTATAGATCCATAAGAATGGTTTTTTGATCTGTTTATCCTGAAGCAGTAAGAAAAATGTAATTACAGAGTAATAAAAAAAATACATCGGAATATACCCGACAAGGCTGTCAAACGTCCAATACCAGCCGCGTGTTGTTGCAGACACAAGAGGGCTGATATTGAGATTGAAATAGGCATAGAAATTATCCATAACAAGAATAATATTGCTCATGATAAGCGAAATGAAAAACGGATGAAGGTATGCATGTTGATAGTTTTTATAAATTCTGCGGGCATAAATGATACTGAAGCTTCCGAGTGAAACGGAAAAAATGAATAATAATAATGCTATATGCTGCATAGACTCTATTATACTCATGACGAATGTACGCGTCAATCCATTAGATCGATTCACTGTAATCCCGAAATTTGAATAATGAGATCCTATTCGTAAATCCGCATACTACTTTGGTAGTAAAATTGTTAAACCATGAAACTTAGTACTATTTGCCTGGTCTAACAAGTATGAACTGCGGAACCGGGTGTGTTTTAACAAGTAAGGAGGTTTGTTTCGATGAAAACAAAAAAAACGTTTTTGGTGGTCATTGCACTGGCACTGATCTGTTTTAACGTGCAGGTATTTGGTCAAACAAAAGGTCCGAACATCACGATCACCTTTGACACCTCATCGATCGAAAAAGTATTGTTGGATCCTGAAGAAGTATTGAAGGACGCGGAAGGATTTTGGAAAACAGAACCGGCATATGTTGCATCCAAGCGGTTCCATGATGCTTATAAGATGACGATCGACATGGATGCCTGGAAAAAACAATTGGAAGAAAATGCGAAAGTCCCGAAAAAAGACCGTAAGAACAATAAGTATTACAAATTCATTCAAGAAATCCTGGCAAAAGAAAAGGAGTTTAAGACAAAAGGTATTCAATTCATGAAACAATACCTTCCCGAGAATACTCCAGATTTTACAACGAACGTTATCTTTATCGACACGTCACGCACGGGCGGTTTTGCAAGCGAAGGGGTTATTGTCATTGACGTTACCAACGGTGTAAGCAAAGATGCTAATGCTTTTTATAATACGCTGATGCATGAACTGTGTCATCAGGCACAGATGGTATTGTTCCCGAAGATGACCGAGATCGAAGTGGCGAATAAAAACCAGCAGTCTGTGCTTATTCACCTTATGACCGACGGATTGGCATCATATACGGCCTATAAGGCACAGGAACTCTATACATTCGATACCTTCTATAAATATAAAATGCTGGAAGACATAAAAGTGGTGTCGGCATTACCGAAGGATATCAATGATTTCTTTTCAAAAGCTGCAACGTTAAGTGATGAAGAGTATTTCAATATGCAGGAGGAAGTTGGGTACGGTAAAGAAGCGTATTATGTGTTTGGCGCATATATGGCAAAAATGATCGATGAAAAACTTGGCAGAAAAGCTCTCACCGATACGCTGCTTACCGGACCGCGGTCATTTGTCTCTATCTACAATTCCATCGCATCGCCAGAGATGAAGATCGTTGAATTTGAAGCGCCAAAAACGGCATCATTCCCGAGTCTTTTGAAAAAAGCATATATGGGCAATGACATGGAAACTGTGAACAACATGGAAAGAGAATTCTACAAGCAAATACCTCAAATGTCTGAATCAGCCGAGGGAGAATTTAATGCGTTGGGCTATGCCTTGATCCAGTATAAGATGGTATCTGAAGCGGTACGTGTTTTGAAAATGATGGTTGCCGCATTCCCGAAATCCGCAAATGCATATGATTCACTCGGCGAAGCGTATCTTTCTGCAGGCGACAAAGAGAATGCAAAAAAGAATTACGAGATGTCCCTGAAATTGAATCCTGAAAATGCAAACGCTAAAGCAATGCTTGAAAAAATAAATCAGAAATAAGTGATAAATTCGTTGAACAGCGGAGCATGGTCCGCTGTTCTTGTATTAATTGCCATCCCGCTTCAGCTTGTCATCCCGAGTTTATCGAGGGATCCTAAGTGAACCTTATCAAGAGGTTGTGAATACACAACAGATTTCTCGTCGAAAAAATCTCCTCGAA
>CAZIJP010000120.1:7058-8468 GCA_964539615.1 uncultured bacterium | reverse complement strand
GACACGATGTAAATGAGAAGTAATATGTGTTCCATATAGTTAGTTTGTACCACTAAATTTCCCGATTGTCAATAATACATTACATTTTTTATACGAGAATGAACGTCAAACTTTAGTTAGTGCTGTTACTATACTTTAGTTTTATAGATTCTATCAGAATGATACGTATACTCAGCAGAGGAAAAACAGGAGGATGATGTTTATGATGTTTATGAAAATGATGCTTTTGATCGTATTTGTTATCGCAACAACACATGTTTTCGCAGCTGAGCGTTTGGTAATTCCGAAAGTTGAACAAAAACCCGTTATTGACGGTGTATATTCCGATGAAGAATGGAAACAATCGCTGTTGGTCAATAAGTTTTACCAGACAGCTCCCGGCAACAATATTGAGCCGTCAGAACGCACGGTCGTTCGTATGTCATATGACAATACGTATCTCTACATATCGGCGCAATGCTATATGACCGATGTGAGGCAGATGCGTGCGTTTCACTCCAACAGAGACAATATCGGTGAGTCTGACCGTATCAATTTCTTTTTTGATACGTTCAATACGAAGCAGAAATCCTATTGCTTCAGCGCTAATCCGTTCGGCGAACAGTTTGACGGACTTTATAACGGCGGCGGTGTGGATACTTCCATAGATATGTTTTATATATCTAAAGGATCTCCAACCGAATACGGATATTACGTTGAATTCGCCATTCCTTTCCGCAGCATCAAATATCTGAGCGGTGACAATACGGTGTGGCGCGCATACTTTACGCGCAATATCGTTGACAAAGGTGAAGAGATCACCATGTTCCCAATAGACCGAGGCGTTTCGAATTTTTTTGAAAATTATTATGAAATGCAGTTCAACGACCTGCCGTCTCAAATGAGCTTGAAGGTAATGCCTTCTTTTATAGCCACCAATACGGTCGCTACTGATAATTTGTTTGATGTTCAGGATACTGAAGATGATTATCAGCCGGAATTGAACATATTTTTTGAACCGAACTCTAATATCACGTCCATTTTCACCATTAACCCCGATTTCAGTATTATAGAGGCAGATGCGGAAAATATAACCGTCAACAACCGCTACGATGCGTTCTATGATGAAAAAAGACCTTTCTTCATAGAACAAACCAATGCATATAATACCAACATCACGATATTTTACACTCGTCAGATCGTTAATCCTCTGTATGGTGCGAAGATATCGGGTAAATCGGGTAATATCTCATTTTTCGGGTTAACGGCTCTCGATGAAAGCCTTGACCCGGAAATGGATAATACGCTCTATGGATTTTCAAGCGTGGCAGGTCAGTTGTTCAATAATAAAATGCGTATACGCGGCGCTGTTGCGTTGAAAAAATATGATGATCTATACAACACCGTTTTCAGTATCGATCAGGATTACCG
>CAZIJP010000120.1:0-6958 GCA_964539615.1 uncultured bacterium | reverse complement strand
ACGATCTATAACGCCAGCGCTTATGAAATACGTATGAAACTTCAATTCCACAAAAATTTCTGGATCCGCGGAATATTACAATTGTCGGAGGCCAATATCCTTCCGTATGATATAAAACGCACATCATTGAATTTCTATCCGATGTTTGTGTATAATCCTTCGGCAGATATTTCACTTTACGTGGGCGGCACACACAGCACCCTTGAGCAAGATATGTCTTCAATTCCGCTTGCTGATTCCGATGCAACAACGTATTTCTTTAAATTGACCTATACGATACCGATCTTATAATAACGGTCTTCCTCAAGCAAAGCGGGGGCGGTTACCTCTCCAATATACCGCCCCCGCATTCTATTTAAACGACAATGCTTGCGTTTGATCACAACGAATAATCAAAGCTCCGCATCGAAATACTGCCGTTCTGGATCGATTCGTGGATTATATTCAACCGTTCGTTTTCATGTTTCATGCCGAGGACATACAATAGCGGCAGATAATGTTCATTTGTCGGAATTGAACGGGCAGCATGAGGAAGCTGTTCATAATCGATCAATTGATCAATAGAATCGGTATCGATCATTTTTTTTAAGATCATATCAAAATCTATCGCCCATTGAAAAGGTTCAACAGGATCGTCAAATGATATGTCGCGTAAATTATGAACAAGATTACCGCTTCCAATGAATAAGATAGATTTGTTCCTGAGTTGAGCAAGTTTTTTCGCACGCTCAAAATGCTCGCGTGGTGATAGCGTCACATCAAGGCTGATCTCAAGCAAGGGAATATCTGCGGCCGGGAACATGTGTTTTGCGATGCTCCATGCAGCATGATCGATTCCACGTCGTTCATCGATCCGAATGTCATCAACGATCGAAGTGATTTGATCTGCAACGGTAGGTTTACCCTTTGGTGAATAATTAATCCGGTAGAGAGATTCAGGAAAGCCGTAGAAATCATAGATCTGTCCCGGCTTGCCTGCTCCCGTAATATAGGTCCCGTGTGTCACCCAATGAGCTGATATTACTACGATCGTGCTTGGTTTACCGATATGACGAGCATAGTCGGTAATATCACGAGTATAATCATTGTCGGCGATTATGTTCATCGGAGAACCATGGCCGATAAAAGCCACAGGAAGTCGATTGCTCTTCATGATGGCTCCCCTCAATCATTCATTTTCTACAACTGTAAAACCTATCTTTGAATCGTGGTCTTTGACCCATGAGTGCGGCGGAACTTTAAACGACAGGAGAATGATCAGTATATCGCCTCCGGCGCCTAAAAGCATCACGACTCCGAACCAGACAAGAAAGTTCGATGATATAAAGAAAGCCAACAGCGTGGGGATAATGCCAAGCACGATGCAGGGCATTATAGCAACTATCCGGTAATGTGTCGCGCGAAGCGGCTCATTGCAGTGGCAATAGGGTGTTAAGGCCATAATGCCGAAGCGTATAGCGCGGAAGCGTTGTTTCGCAAACAACGCTGCGGTCGCTCCGTGAATGAGTTCATGGACGACAAATCCCGCTAGCATAGCGGCTAAGTAAAGTAATGCCGTGAAAACAGGCGATCTCAGCATACATCTGCCGGCAGGGGCAAGGTGATTGAATGCATATAGAACACCGAATACAAGAGGAAGCATAATGATTATAGAAAGTGCATTGGCCTTAAGTGCGCTCATTGTGTAATCGGTTTTCATGCTTACTCCTTTGGGATGCGCCCATTCTGTACATGGATCTATTTCATACAGAATGGGCGGTTTTTACCTGATTATCTTGTTCATCGTATGTTTTTTAGCCATTGCAGCATTCCGTGAGCATCTTCAGATGTTGTGAAAGTTCCGCTCTTAAGCCCCAATTCAACTGCGAATTCCGCGTGTGCCTGGCCCTGTGCCGTTATCACATTACCGTCGACGACGACGTGGCGATCCGTAAGCTTTGCTTTTGCATAGAGCGGAAAAGAGTCGTCAGTTTCTTCTACGCCCGTGCCTTCGCCTGTGCATTCTCTTCCGTCGAGAAAGCCGCAGGAAGCAAGAAGTTCGGAACCGCCGCAAATTCCCGCAACAGTACCGCCATGTTCCAGTATAGTGCCGATGAATTTTTTTAATTGCGGATTGTTTCTGATCGGAGCGGGCACTCCACCCGGAATAACCAACATTCCGATTTCCATCGGATCAAGTTCGTTCAACGGTTTATCGATCAGGAAACGCTGTCCCTCCATACTGGCGTACGAGCGAGCTTCAAGCGCTGTGGCAATAAGTGTGTGTTTTCCCGACAGCACGAACCATGACAATGCTATTTCAAATTCGGCGAAGCGGTCATAATAAAAAAATGCTATTTTCATACTACAGTCCTTTCATTAGGTAAAGTTGTTACCACTTGTTTCAAGCGCAACGCATGTGCGCGGATGCCTTATGCCGGACCACGGTCACAACAGTATGCTAAAAATATTAAACTAACACATATGCCTTTGCAATAAAATTATGTCACTTGATTGACAGATAACGCATAGCAATGCCTGTAAAACTGTCAAAATGAAAGAGGGATCGTTAAAGTTTACAAAAAATTTTTTTCATAGGAAAATACTACAATAAAATTAAAAAAAAGTAAAGTAATTACTTTTCTTGAAAAAAGAATTTTTATTCCTTTAATTTTTTTGCTTCCTCAACTCGATCGAATAACGTTTTCAGTTCACACACCAATCCAAGCGCCAACGAGATACAACCGTAGCCGACACCAATGAGCTGATCTGCTATCTCAGGTTTTAATAGCGGATTGATATGTTTTACCGAGATCAGCGTAATACTGTTGAAAATTGTCACTGCGATCACGAGTGCGAAAAAAAGAGCTATTTTTTTTATAAATGACGGATTTTTATAAAAGGCGAGGTCCTTTTTAATTAATCCCGGAGGAGTGTATAAACTGTGTAATGTTAATCCGGTTCCTGCTAAAAAAACCGCATAGCCTACATTTGAGATTGCAAGATGCTTTAAATCCAAGAATATAGAAGTCAATAAAAATAGCGTCCATCCCCATGCGATCCATTTTCCGTAACTGATATATTGGAAAAAGCGTTGTGAATTCATATTATTCACATTCCTTTATTAATTGACGGGTTTTGTATTTCCTAAAAGAGACATATGCCATGATCAGGAAAACGATGCTTATTCCGGCAAAGATGATGTAAACATGTTTTGATCCGTTAGAGAAACTGTCGTAAGAAGAGACCCCCGCCATGAATGCATTCAAAAGGTGAACCTGATGATCGGTTGAATCGCCTAATCGTTCCCAAAAGATGAACATAAGTACATTTATAAGCACATAGATTCCCAAAAGTGCGAGGACAATAGGATTGAAATCTTCTTTACCTAAAAAAATGATAATAGAGAAACCAAGGGTATTGATAAATAGCATACGTTTACTGGTTTGTTTTTTTATGTGTTTTTTCTGTTTTTCAGAAAGGTTGTCCTTGATTGAAACCGGAGCTTCCGGATAAATGTCGTGATCGTTGACGAATACAGGTAAACGGGTCAGTTTTTTAGTTATTATGACTATCAACGCTACAGCTATAAATAATCCCGCGTAAAATAGCGCATTGTCGTGAAATCCCGAATATTCTCCGTCGGGAAGTTGTACCGCAAAAAGGAATGTATTGTGGAGATAATGGAAAATGATGCCGGGTAAAAGGGAACGTGTCCTTACAGCAAGGTATGTAAATGCAATGGCTATAATCCCGACCGAGAACGCATCTACCAATGATAGCAGATCCAATCCTTTGATATGAGCTGCAGCGAAAATCAGTATCTGAATTACGGCTGCTTTTTTTAGTGAACCGGTTAATTTTATCAATACGATCATCAATACACCACGAAAGAGCACTTCTTCCCAAATGCCCGGCGTAAGACTGAAGAGTGCTTGACCAATTGTAATGTTCGATGGGTCGAATATATATTTTCCTGTTAGGATCGTACCGACAAGCATTCCGCTGAGAGTGAAAGCGGCTGCAATTATGCCGAGCGCTATGAATTGAACCGGTTTTGACGGTGGAAATAGATTCAGATGTTTTAAAAAATCCTTAACGGATATTTTTCCAAAGGGACTGCCGAATATTCTCGGAAAGAATAATAAAACGGAAAAACTTGTTACGAGCAGCGCCACTAAGGATAGTGTCTCTTTGGAAAGATCAAGGCCGGAATATTTTTTCAACAAAAAAGCTATGGCCATACCAATTCCGGAGAAAGCGACCGGTAATAATATTGAGCGAATTGTCTTTCTTACTGACAAGAAACTCATAGTAATGCATCTCCTTTCGGGGTGTACTAATTGCGGTTAAATACTTACCTGACATAGTATAGTGTTTTTATGAATTGTCAACAAAAATAATAATTGGAGTTGTCAAATTACTTTGATTTTTTAAAAAGGGCATGAATGTCAGTATTACTAATCAAAATTGGTCAAATTCTTCGAAGCTTACTGCGGGGTTGTTCATTCGATTTTATAAAACCTTAATCGTTTGGTTTTATAATAGTGTCTTTTTTTTGATCGTTACTGACTCTGTCCAGGCTTACAGTAAAAACTGTTCATTAAGTTCCGCAAACCGGTCGATGCAGAAATCCGGTTTTTCCCCCAGTAGTTTTTCTCGGGAATGAGAACCGGTTGTTATAGCTATGCTTGTTGCACTGAGATGACGCGCCGTATGAATATCCAGCACCGTATCGCCGATCACGTAGATCGCATCAAACGGTGTTTTAACTTTTTCCTTGACCTTCTCATAGGCTTTGTCGGCGATAGCAAACCTGCGCAGCCCGTCTTCGCCAAATCCGCCTGTTAAAAAACAATCCCAGATACCGATCTTTTTCAGCTTATATTCCGCCCCGATCGCCAGTTCTCCGGAAATCAATGCCAGTCTATAAATCTTTTCTTTCAATGCCCGAACGAACGGTACCGCATCGGCATTTTCACGCCAGACGTCCGTTGAAGCAAACAAATCCAATTGCTCACGATATAGAGTAAGAAACACCTGCCAGCGTTTTTCAGTGAATGACTGCGAGTGACGCTCAAGCACTTCCATGAAAACATCCTTGTCGGAGCGTGCGGATGTATCAACGTCTGCCATCGCATCAGTGGTTCCCAGTAATTCATTCACAGCGTTCGAATACGGAATGTCCGTGCGTTCGTCACGGGTGATCAGCGTGCCGTTGATATCGAAGAAGATAAGCGTGTTCAATAGTAACGTCCTTTCATACCTAAGGTTCTATTACTTACAATTCATATCGTATACGGAAGAGAGTTGATGTCAATACAAAACAGATTAGATTGGCGCAATAAAAAAGGGGCGCATGTTTCCATGCGCCCCTTTGACGGTAAATAAAGACCGAATTATTTAATGCGGTCTTTTATGATGGTTTCGAGGTTCGGTTCGCCGATTTCCTGAAGTTCATAGCCTACGCGAACTGCAGGAAGGTCAATTTTGATAACGCGGCGAAGGTCGATCGGGGTAGCGATGATAACGAGTTCAGCACCGCTTTTCTTGATCGTTTCTTCGAGATCTTTCATCTGTTTTTCGCCGTAACCCATAGCCGGGAGGAGTATGCCGATATCCGGATACTTCTCAAAGGTAGCCTGGATCGACTTAACAGCGAAATCACGCGGGTCGATAAGTTCTCTTGCGCCGTATTTCATAGCAGCAACAACGCCTGCGCCGTAGGTCATTTCACCATGGGTAAGGGTTGGGCCGTCTTCAACAACGAGAACGCGTTTGCCTTTGATCTGATTGCCGTTTTCAACAAATATCGGAGAAGCGCCGTCAACAACGATTGCGTTCGGATTGCACTCACGGATATTTTCACGAACGATGTCGATACCTTCCATGTCAGCGGTGTCGATCTTATTGATAACGATGACGTCAGCCATTCTGAGGTTGGTCTCGCCCGGATGATAAGCCACTTCATGGCCTGCTCTGTGCGGATCAGCCACAACGATAGCGAGGTCCGGCTGATAGAACGGGAAGTCGTTGTTGCCGCCGTCCCATACGATAACGTCTGCTTCTTTTTCAGCTTCGCGAACGATCGCTTCATAGTCTACGCCTGCGTAAATAACGCTGCCCATAGCTATATGCGGTTCGTATTCTTCCATCTCTTCGATGGTGCATTTATGTTTTTTGAGATCGTCAAGTGTTGCAAAACGTTGAACCTTCTGAGCTACGAGATCGCCGTAAGGCATCGGATGACGGATCGAAACAACTTTCTTGCCCATTGCTTTCAGAATACGGATAACGCGGCGGGTGGTCTGGCTCTTGCCGCAACCGGTTCTGGTTGCGCAGATGGAGATGACCGGTTTGGTGGATTTGATCATGGTGTTTTTGCCGCCGAGAAGAATAAAGTCAGCGCCGAGTGAATTGGCGATAGATGCTTTGTGCATTACATATTCATGACGAACATCGGAGTAAGCAAATACTACGAGGTCAATATTTTTCTCTTTGATCAGTTTTTCCATATCTTTTTCGTCTTCGATAGGGATACCTGCGGGGTACAGTTTGCCTGCGAGTTCAGCAGGATACTTTCTGCCCATAATGTCAGGGATCTGTGTAGCTGTAAATACAACCACGTCATAGTCTTCGTTGTCACGGAAGAAGGTGTTGAAATTGTGGAAATCTCTTCCTGCTGCGCCGAGGATCAGCACTCTGCGTTTTGCCTTTGCCATGATAACCTCCTTAATGTATAAATAAACAAACTCTGCCTGCTTCTTTCGTGCGGATGATAGGCGTTTGAAAACTATTTGTCAATATATATTTTCGCTCAAAAACGCTGATTATCGGTAGTATTTCCGCTATATAGCCCTATTACGCACGATTAACGGCTATTACCTGTTATTTCCCATTGCCACCTCCATAATTGCGTATACTTGAGTATGCGTGAGTATACTATCGTATAGTATGAAATAGGATTTTTTACAGACAC
>CAZIJP010000119.1:0-8472 GCA_964539615.1 uncultured bacterium | reverse complement strand
AAAAAGTGGCGCGCATTGTACAGCGAACGTTGCGGCAACGGCAGCATGCGTTGGTGCGGCACGCAGTTCCCCACACAATCCGACGCGCAAGAGGCCAACATGAGCCTTGCCGATTATACCGAGTTCGTGTACGGCGCAGGCCTTCTTGACAAGGACGATCCCGTTGCCGAGTGGAAACGCATAAGCGCCGAGCAAGACAGATGGGTCAACTATCTCAATACAAAAAAAGAGATACGCATCGTGTCGAAGGACACCGATATCACCGTGAACGTCGCCGGCAGGACGTGGATCAACTGCGACGGTCAAGCCAATTTCCCTGACGGGGAGGTTTTTACTTCACCCGTTGAGGACGGCGTGAACGGCACTATCTCATTCAGCTTTCCGGGAATTTATAACGGCAAAGAGATCGAAGGGATTCGCCTTGAAGTGAAAAACGGTGTTGTTGTGAAAGCGACCGCCGAAAAAGGCGAAGAACTGCTCAAAGCCCTGCTGGAAACAGACGAAGGCGCGGTTCGCTTTGGCGAAGTGGCCATCGGCACCAATTACGGTATTCAGCAGTTTACCCGCAATATGCTCTTCGACGAAAAGATCGGCGGTACCGTGCATATGGCCATAGGCGATTCCATGCCTGATGCCGGCGGAAAGAACCGCTCATCCATTCACTGGGACATGCTGTGCGACATGCGCACCGGCGGCAAGATCTGGGCCGACGGCGAATTGTTCTATGAGAACGGAAAGTTTATCAATTCTTTACTGAAATAACGATTCGACCCTCTGACCGAGGTTCATGGCAACATTGGTCATCAGCTTCCATAGATTAGTCAAAGGACACGGCAAGCCGTGTCCTTTTTTTATCATTTGGTCTTGACGAATTACCGGCTATCAGTAATACTGTCGATGAGTACATATGCCAGAAAACTTATTAAAACTTCTTGCAGACCGCAACCGTTTGTTTATCCTCGCATCCTGCAGTCAGGATGATTGTTTTGCTACGGATATCGCCGCTTGCCTAGGGTTAAAACAAGCAACTGTGTCATGCCATCTGGCGTTGATGAAAAAAGAAAATCTTTTATGCGTTCATCCTCACAAAAATTGGCACGGCTACTATCTCAATCCTGACCTTCTGCCCGACAGCATGAGCATAATCAGACCGGTCTTGACACAGTTGTACCAAGACCAGGATTGGCAGTTGTTCCACGAAAAAATGATGCGTATGAAAGAATTGCGCCGGTTAAAAGAAAATTACAATCCCTCTATTTGACGGGATATATTCCATGAAAAAGATCGATCACATCATTACATATCAGGGAAAGTGGACCTCCATGATATCCGCTCGCTGGCAACATGGCGATCTGAGAGGCGAATGGGAATACATTGAACGTAATTCCGGTCAACAGGGCGTGGTCATCGTCCCGGTCATTGAAGCTACAAACGAAGTACTGCTTATTCGGCAAAAACGTATCCCGCTCGATGCTTACGTGATCGAATTCCCTGCAGGACTGAGCAATGACGGGGAAACGATCGAAACATGTGCATTGCGTGAACTCAAAGAAGAGACAGGCGCAGAAGGCTTCGTCATTTCAATTTCAAGCCCGCTGACAACCTCTCCGGGATTAACAAATGAATGTGTTGTTTTCGTGACCGTTGGAGTGACCTCGATCGGTGAAGCTGCTCCCGAGGCAGCCGAGGAAATTGAACAAATACGTATCTCGCGAAGCGATCTGTCCCGCTATCTGAAAACGCGGTCAACCGACAGTATCATAGATGCCAAAGTATGGCTCTATGCAACAACAGTGAATGATTGTTCTCTCGATGCGCACCGTGATCTTACGCTTGAGCTTCTTCCGCAAGAATTTTCGTTATACAAACTTACCCCAAGCTCTCCGGTACCGCAGGAAGTATTTGCTTCAGAATTGTATTCGATCACAAAGACCGATAAAGAACTCTCGATCCTTGCGGATTCACGAATTCAACTACAAGCCGAACAGTGTGAACCCGGGTGGAAAGCGCTTCGCGTGCAAGGCACATTGGATTTTTCACTGACTGGAGTATTGTCGGCAATACTTAAACCCTTGGCTTCAGCCGGGATCAGTATTTTCGCGTTATCGACCTTTGACACGGATTATATACTGGTAAAAGGTACGATGCTTAAAGTAACATTACAGTGTTTAGAACCTCATTTTACTATCACCGCCGATTGATCCAACGCTATTATTATTACTGATCCACAATAATAGGGGTATCATAATCTTCTGTCTTTATAAAATGAGCCCTTTGCAAAATTAAAATTTTCCTATTTTTCTTTGTTTTTAAAAAGGGTTTGGAGACATATAGTGACGCAATATATTGCGTCACTATCTTAGAGCAACATGGGAGGAGAACTTATACTGAGCAGTTTATGGTGAGTATATCGAACCAAAGCATTGGGTGGGCACAATTCCTATAATTTGTAGTTTTGTAAATGTCTCAAGATGTTTATACTTGACGGCGAAGCGAAATTCTTTTACTCTCCAATTCGGAGGTAATCATGACACGTATTAAAAAGACACGCCTGTATGTGATCGCGCTCGGCATAGCCGCTTTGATCTTTTCCGTATTGAACCCCAGCCTTGACGTTGTGATATTGGTCGCTTTCAGCTGGTATGCATATGTTTGGAATAAGGAATTTTACAAAAAAGAATCTCTTCCTGGTTTCAAGATCTACTGTGCGTTGGGTATAACCGGCGCAGTCGTTGTCCTGGTCCGCACGGCCTTTCAAATCTATCTTTAACCGATCTCGGAAATGTGAAGCTGTTTTTTCAACAGCGGTAAGTAATTCCTGCTCACCTTGATCGGTGTTTCTTTTTTATCTTTTAATATCACCCGATATTCATTTATAAAAAGCTTATGCAGCTTCTGGATCTTGTCGATCGAGATGATAAAACTTTTATGTATCCGGCAAAATCTGTCGGCATCCAGTATCTCTTCAAGTTCGCGCAATGTCATATTGTAATAATATTCGCGGTCATATGTGCACAAGAAAACATATTTCTCTTCTGCCATGAAGTAATACACATCATCTGCGGGAATGATCAGGATATCATCGCCATCTTTTATGGCAAAATGGTTTTTCTTTTTTTGCCGTTCGATCATCCCGTTGATCGCCTGTAAAAGCGATTCGTTTGTGATATTGTCGGCGCGTTGTATTTTATCGATGGTCTTTTGCAGACGTTCTCTGGAAAACGGTTTGAGAATATAGTCGATACAATTCTCCTCAAAAGCTTCCACGGCATAATGGTCATAAGCGGTCACAAAAACGACCTTCGGCGAATGGTGAACTTTTTTAAGCACTTCGAATCCGTTATCGCCGGGCAATTCGATATCTAAAAATATGAGATCAGGCTTCAAAGAATCGATCAGTGTCACGGCATCGGTACCTGACCGTGCTGTGCCAATCACTTCTATTGATTGAAAATCGGCCAGTATCGACACCAGCCGTTCCATCGATAATTCTTCGTCTTCAATGACCAACGCTTTCAATGGTATGCTCATACGGTACCTCCATTATGGCGCATGTTCCGCCCTCAGGGCATGCTTTTAATTTGAAATTGGCCTTGTCCCCGTAATAATAATTCATGCGGGAGCGAACGCTTGTCGTTCCGAAACCGCTTTTTACTTTAGCCTGGTTGATGCCGACGCCGTTATCAGATACTGTAATAAATACGGATTCATTCTCGCGGTAAACCCGAATCGAAATATTCCCGCCATTCTCTTTGGGCGATATACCGTGAATGACCGCATTTTCAACGATCGTTTCAATAGAAAGGGGAATGATCTGAAAATCATAAAGCTCTTCATCAATATCGATAAAATAGGTCAATCGTGAGCCGAGTCTCATGACCTCAACTTCAAGATAATCGGTGACCAGTTCAATTTCATAAGACAATGGGATCAATGCATTATCCGGGAACGAGAGACTTTTTCTGAAAACGTTGGAAAGTTTTGTGACCACATCTTCCAATTTGCGCGGATTTTTGTAACCGAGTTCAATGATCGAATTCAGTGTGTTAAACAAAAAATGGGGATTCATCTTCGCCTGAAGCGCTGCAAGCTTTGCTTCGGCATGCATGCGTTTGAGCGACTCGATCTCTTTGGTTTTTTTCTCAAGCAATGTTTTATATACCCAATACAATCCTATGCTCACAAATATGGTGAATGTCACAATAAGATTGTCGCGCATGACATAACTTTGTACCTCAAGGGTCCATTCCGACCAAAAGAAATAAAGAAAGTAAATAAAAGACAGTTTTGTACCGATGATACACGCTGCGGTAAGAATTATCGCAGGGATTATGATATTTAAAAAAAGATTTTTGTTTGCCATAGGTATAAAACGGTAACATATTCCGCGTATTACAAAAAAGATGATCCCGATAATATTTGTAAACACAAAATACAACGGCGTATCGGCCATGGTCTTGATAAGCTCAGGAAACGAAAGCGACCCATGATAATCAATAACGGTAATAACGGCAGAAATAATCTGCAAAAGCAGAAAATAGAATAAAAAATTTAAAAAGGTCTTATTTAGCTTGAGGTTTTTTATAGCCATATTTATCAAGCCATGAATAGGCATATATGCCGTAGAACAGGTCGGTCCCTAATTTTTCTGCTTCTTCCATCATGATACGCGCATTCTCCATGTCTCCCATCGCAAAGTATTTATCGCCTGCAATACAAAACACCATCTGTTTGAAGAATACCTTCATCCATTCCTCATCAGGATTGAAGGGATTGAATTGCACGAAAGCATCCCATAATTTGAATTGTTCATACACATCGTTATAATGCAACTCATCGATCTGCTTAATGAGAATATTAAGGTCCTTAAAGATAATATCGTCAGGATGAAATATCGAAGGGAGGACAGAATAATCTCTGAATCTTTCCAGTCGAATGAATATATTACCGGGGTTTTCAGATACCGCTTCGTTGATCAAAGACATTCCTACTCGGCCCCATTTGATCTTTACCCATGGCCAAAAAGCGTCGGCGCCTTTTACAAGATAACATTTCCCTAAAAACATTTTTACTATACCGGATTCCGGATATTTACTGAGCAAGTTTTCTAAGATACTTATCGCCTCATCGTACGATCCGGTCAAATACAATGTCCCGGCTTGAAAAATATTTTTCTTGAGATCATTGTTGTCATCTGCAAACAACGGTAGGCACAACAAAATAGCTATTACTGTAAAAAAAAGAAGCTTTCTCATAAGCCGTATTATAACAACGGAAAACAGTGAGGCAAGGATTTTTTTTATGAACCGTTAAAACCCGTGTTTCATCTCACTATGAAACATCGCGGTAACATCAAAAAGTATTGACTCTTGGAATGGCTTTCACTGTAATCATCGTGACAATATATTGAATAATCCATTTCATCACACACCTTGTGTGGTTAGGGCAATAAAGGGAAACACGGCAAACTCGATACGGCAGATTTTCACTTGTTTTTTACCTAACAATATTTGTGATTATGTCGTAATTATATATCGGAAATCGCTGTTTCCATGGTATTTGTCCGCGGAATAACGTAAATCCAAGCTTTTGCTGACATCTTATCATTTGATTATGACATCTTATAAGGCGATACGTACATCTTATCTATTTGTCGTTGAATCTTATTAAGAATACACTAGGATGAATTGTGTTTTACGGAAAAGTATTATGCGCAAATGCTGTTCCGCATAAAACAATTTGGTGGACGTGGGGGAAACCAAAAGGAGGTAGAATCATGGTGTTCCGTAAGGTTCTCTTGACAATGGCTATCGTAGCCGTATTCTGTGCAGTCCCTGTTTCTGCGGAAAAGGTTATGGAAGACTCCCGTATCTCTGTCGAAACGGTGCTTATGTCCGAAAATGATACTCCGAACGTTATGAGCGGTATTCTTGCCGTTCCGACCGCACAGCATCCCGATCCCGTTAAGTCATTTCTCAACAGGTATGAAACCACCTTCAAAGTGGAAAACCTTGCAAACAGCGTACGCGAACTCAACGTTGTAGAAGATCAATTCACCGGAGACCATCATGTCCGTCTGCAACAGACGTACAACGGAATCCCGGTCGAAGGCGCGGATTTTTATGTAACCGTTGCGCTCGATAAAGCCATCGGCTACAGCGGCAAGATCATTCCCGACCTTGCTATTGATACCTCTACATCACTTACCGAAAGTGATGCAAACAACATTGCCACAAACCTCGTAAAAGGCAACATCACACTTGTCAGCGATCCTGAACTTGTGATTGTTGAAAAAAGCCCGAGAAATTTCACCGTGGCGTATAAAACAACGGTTTCCGGTTATGACTTTGCATGGGTCACTTTTGTAGATGCGAAGACAGGCCGTGTATTGTCACGTTATAATAATGTTCAAAACTACAGCACTTCAATGCAGACCTCATATAACGGCACTCAGTCGATTTATGTCAGCACAGAAGGCTTTAAGGATATCGAAACTATGTCCTCAACAGGGTATATCCGTGTTATGACCGCCAACAACGGCACAAGCCTCCCGGGCACACTCGTCGCTTTGAATGCAACGTCAACCCGCTTGGTAAAAGCAGCGCAAATGATGTATTCATTGGAACGCGCGGTCACATTCTTTAAAACAAATTTCAACAGAACTTCTTATAACAACAACAGCGCTCCGCTTACGGCAACCATCGAATACAGCTCCAATTATGCAAACGCATATTGGACACCGACCTATAGCCAATTTGTATTCGGCGATGGCGGCGACCTTGACGGTAACGGCACAAAAGATTGTAACTATCTTGCTTCCGTGGATGTAGTGGGGCATGAGTTCTCACATGCATTCTGTTCTGCAACATCAAATCTTACATACAGCAATGAATCAGGCGCGTTGAACGAAGCCAACTCAGACATCATGGGCTCTATGATGGACCCCGATCAGGATTGGTACATGGGCGAAGATATCATGATCGGTACAACGACCGGCCTTCGCAACATAATCAACCCGCAGAGCTCTTGGGGGCAAGCTCTTCCGCGTTATTACGCTGAACGCTATACTGGCACATCCGATTACGGCGGAGTGCATATCAACTGCTCTATCGGCGCAAAATTCTTCCAGCTGCTCTGCGACGGCGGCACCTGGAATAACGGCACAACAAATGTGACCGTAACCGGTATCGGTAAAGACAAAGCGCTTCAAATATGGTACCGTGCAATGACCGTAAAATTCACGACCTCGACCACCTATGCTCAGGCGCGTGATTTCACGATCGCAGCTGCGACCGATCTGTATGGCGCTA
The DNA here is from genome assembly GCA_964539615.1 of uncultured bacterium. Lineage (GTDB taxonomy): Bacteria > Macinerneyibacteriota > Macinerneyibacteria > Macinerneyibacteriales > CAYRFE01 > CAYRFE01. The sequence continues at coordinate 1,162 of CAZIJP010000119.1, read as the reverse complement.
CAAGCACTGAAGTCACTCAGGTTGGTAATGCTTGGACCGCAGTGGGCGTCGGCGGAAGTACTCCTCCTCTGAACGATACCTTCGAGCCAAACGGTACAGTTGCTACGGCATACGCTATCACACTCGGAACAAACTATGATTCATATATTTACTCAGCTACCGACGTTGATTATTACAAGTTCACCGTATCAGGCAGCGGAACGGTAACTATCACATTAAGCAACCTGCCGAAAGATTATGACATGTATCTGTATAACACCAACGGTACAACCGAATTAGCTCGCGCATATACATCAAATAATCCCGAGACCATCTCCAAAGCACTCACAGCAGCGGGCACTTATTATATCAAAGTGGTCGGTTACAGCAGCGCATACAGCACAACCAGCAAATACCGTTTGAATGCTGCATTTGTTCCGGATGGTGGCGGACAATGGTATTATCAGACACTCACAACTCCGGTCTCCACACCGCATAATTATGCCAATAGCTGGACAAACACGTATACTTACAAAAAAACCGGCGCTACAAAGGTTGGCGTATATTTCAACAAATTCGATTTCGAGACCAATTATGACTATGTATACATCTATGACAAGAACAATGTTCAAAAAGCAAAATACACCGGATCAAAAACCGCATTCTGGGCTACGGTTGACGGTGACACGATAATCGTAAAAGTTACGACCGACTCTTCTGTTGTAAAATACGGTTATGATATCACGCAAACCGGCTATTATGCATCCGCACCGTTGAGCCTTACCGCTCAATTGTTTAACGGGGACATTGTATCTCTTCCTTCTGATGCCGACATGCCGGGATTGAAGAAAAAAAGCAATCTCGACAACTATCCTAACCCGTTCAACCCGGAAACAGACATTGCATATATCGTTCCGGAAAACGGGCAGGTAACGCTTTCCGTTTTCAACATGAAGGGCGTAAAACTCGTTGAGCTCATAAATGCTACAATGAGCGAAGGCGCATATTCTGTTCACTGGAACGGAAAAGACAAGACCGGTAAAGACGTAGCAAGTGGCATCTATTATGCCGTGCTCGAAGTGAACGGCAAACGCACTACCAAGAAAATGGTAATGCTGAAATAACCACCACGACCCCGCTCCGTATAGACCGGAAAAGGGCGCGAAAGCGCCCTTTTCTTATT
>CAZIJP010000118.1:0-8492 GCA_964539615.1 uncultured bacterium | reverse complement strand
CCGATGCATTCAATAATTTCATGGCCGCGTCAAAATTGCCGAAGAAGACCGACGATCAGAAAGCGGAACGCGAAAAGGCATTACAGGCTGCCACTAAGATCGCCACGGCGATCCCTCTGGAAACGGTCAAAGCTGCCGGCGATGTGATCAAGCTTGCCGATGTTGTGGCTAAAAAGGGCAATAAGCACGCACTTTCCGATGCTGCCGTGGCTGCCATCATGGCTGAAGCTGCTGCCGAAAGCGCTTATTTGAATGTGAAGATCAATGTGCCGTCCATTACCGACAAAAAATTCGTGACAGAAGTAATGACTGAAGCCGAAGCAGTATTGAAAGCTGTGAAAGCCGCCCGTAAACGTATCGTTCAATCAGTTTCAAAACAATTATGATTAGGTATAAATATCGGTAGAAAAAGGCGGGTTAAACCGCCTTTTTTTATAAGGTTTTTTTCAACATATCGCTTGAGTTTTTGAAGAGATGCACTATATTTCATATATATTGTGTGGGAGAAGCAGATGGATTATGTGTATCGTTTTATATTTTTTGCGGCAATGTTATTGACCGTCTCATGTGTTCGGCATGATGTGCGGGTGACAATGGAGCCCGTACCGCGTCCCGCCGGGTTGCATTTCGGTGAGTTTTTTCTTGAAACACCTGTTGATAACCGTATAGAACCGCATGTTATTGGTTTGATCTATGACAGGTCCGGGAAAGTTAATAAAAAATATTATATTGCAGACAGTCAGCGGTTATCTCTACTGTTGAAAACATTTGCTGAACAAACGATAAACGGAGTAGGGTTTGTGCTTACTGATGGTCCTTTCGGTAAACCGGTCATGTCAGTAAGTATCAACGAATTCATTTTAACCAATGCGGAGACTGTTGATAACAATAATTCTTTTGAAAACGCGGGATTACCGGTACTCAATGTCGATGTTTTATTTACATTAACAAAGGGCGATAAAATGGTCTGGCAATTTCATTTTATTGAGAGCAGATCGATCAGCAACTTAGCTAATAATGACTCAACTGAAATTGAACAAATAATTTCAACAGTACTTGTCCGGTTGTTTTCAGATCTTTCCTCGAAGATACGACAACGCGGATTTGTTGATAATGTTGACAAGGAGTGATGACAATGCTTAAGCCGATCATCGTTTGTATCGTTCTCTTAGTGTCGGGCTGGTTATCCGTTGCGGCAAAGAATGCATCGGTCTTTTTCATTTCTGCCTCAAAAGAGACTGTTCCGGTGTATTGGATATACGGAGATATGCCGGAATTTACTCCGGTCGCGATCTATGACAGTGATTACATGTACCCGAAAGTTTGGAAAGCAACTCTGGGGCTTAATGTTTCCGGGTTGACCGAGCATTTACCCGAAGGCACGTATGCAATTATATCAGACACATTCGGTACGGTTACTCGTCCTTCATTTTCGGGTTCTCCTGCTGTAGACGTGAACTTTTCCATACTGGCTGTGGGCCTCATGACGCGCTTTGACTCAGACTCATTATCGCTCGGATTTGCCGCTACGACGGGATTTTTGTTCCATGACAAACCGGAATCGCCTGTTGAAGATGAATACTTCCCTGATGCAGGTAAAACGGAAGGTTTGGGCTATGGACTGGATGCTGATCTTGGGATTCGACTCGGGCGTGTTTTGACCGTTTATGCAGACGCTTCTTTTTACCGCTATGATCACTATGGTGTATGGCGGCAAGGGCCGATAATTACCGGTTTCGGCTATGGGTACGGCATAAGGTTATCGTGGTAATTATATATTGAAAAAATCAGAAAAAACGGGAAAAAAAACACCTTGCATTATTGACAGGGCATGTGTATACTTCGAAATATGTCGGAATATCAAAGGAGGTTATCTTTATGAAAAAAATGGTGGTATTGGTTTTGGCTCTCGTTATCGGTCTGGGCAGTGTATTTGCACAGGAACTCACGAAATATGAACGCAAATCATTGTTCATATTCCCGGTTCAGTACGGACAGGCAGCTACCGGCGAAATGGATAAAGGCCGTGAAGTATTCGTTGAAAAACAGATGTATCAGATGTTTGTGAAGGATTTCCAACGCGTAGATTTCTTTGAGGTGAACAAAGGCGCGATCTCCGATTTCCTCAACAACGCAGATGCGTTTATCAAAGCAAATCTTCGTGACATCGCTTCCAAGCGCGTAGAAGTAGACGGCAAGTATAAAGAAGCTATGGTCACCGTAGACGATCTGAAGAAAGCTATAGCTAATTCATATGCTGCAGTTCCGTATATCGACAGCATAGAAGTTCAAACAAAAGAAAAAACAAAAAAGAACCTTCTCGGTAAAGAAGAAAAATATACCGAGTATACGTATACCATGGCGATGCATTTTGACATCTACAGCACTGCCACAAAAGAGAAGATCCATACGCTTACCGCAAACAATAAGACCAACGTTCTCGGCGCATTGATGTCCGGTTTAAGCGGATTCAGCACCGACAACTCAGACCTTAAGGATCTTTCAACCGAAGAAAAAGAGAAACAGACCAATTTCCGCAGTTCTGTGGCCGGTCTTTTTGAGATCATTAAAAAAGATCTCCGCAATACTCCTGAATTCACGATCAGCGCAGTTGTAACCATGATCGGCGGCGGCAGATTCGGTTTTGATTTCGGCAAAGACAGTGGCATCAAAATGGATCACCGTTACAAAACATATACCTATACCGCAGACGGCAAAATGAAAATGAAGTCATTCGGTAAAGTTCGCAAGATCGACGATACCAGATCCGAAGCTCAGATCCTTCTTGGTTCAGCCGAAGAAGGCGACCAGGCTAAAGAAGACGGCAAACTCGGACTTGAGTTCCGCGCCGCATTTGGTATGACACCGTTAAAATACGGATCAGAAGGAGTAGACATAATAAAAGGTATTCACCCGTCAATTAATGTTACGATGGCTTATGATCTTGGCCCGGTTGTCAATGTTTCCGAGCTGTATTTTGAGCTTGGTGGAAGATATACCATGCCAAGTTTCGAGGACGGGATTGATGCTGAGAACGTAACTGTTTCTCAAGTCATAATCAATGCCGGCGTTGGATATAGAGTCTATTTCAATCGGCTTGCACTCAATCTTGGTGTATCAGGCGGGTATAGCATGATTACTCTCAATAATGAAGGTGCATCTTTTGAAATGAAGGCAAATGCGATCGGCTTTACCGGCAGAGCTGGCCTAGATGTTCTTTTAACACCTGAAATAGCTGTATTTGGCAATTTGTTAGTAGATGTGTATGCTAATCCTTCAAAGGTCACAATTAATGAAACAGAAGTGGAATTCCCTGAAGGAGTCGATTATAATTCTCAAGGTATCGGTTTCTCTGGCGGATTGTCATTCACTTTCTGATTTCATTGTTCGATTATTTTTAACGCGGCTTTCGGGCCGCCTTTTTTTTATAAAAAAATCTTGAAATATATCAATATAGATGTATAGTTAAATAACTTAGAAAATGGAGGTTATCCTTATGAAAAAAATGGTGGTATTGGTTTTGGCTCTCGTTATCGGTCTGGGCAGTGTATTTGCACAGGAACTCACGAAATATGAACGCAAATCATTGTTCATATTCCCGGTTCAGTACGGACAGGCAGCTACCGGCGAAATGGATAAAGGCCGTGAAGTATTCGTTGAAAAACAGATGTATCAGATGTTTGTGAAGGATTTCCAACGCGTAGATTTCTTTGAGGTGAACAAAGGCGCGATCTCCGATTTCCTCAACAACGCAGATGCGTTTATCAAAGCAAATCTTCGTGACATCGCTTCCAAGCGCGTAGAAGTAGACGGCAAGTATAAAGAAGCTATGGTCACCGTAGACGATCTGAAGAAAGCTATAGCTAATTCATATGCTGCAGTTCCGTATATCGACAGCATAGAAGTTCAAACAAAAGAAAAAACAAAAAAGAACCTTCTCGGTAAAGAAGAAAAATATACCGAGTATACGTATACCATGGCGATGCATTTTGACATCTACAGCACTGCCACAAAAGAGAAGATCCATACGCTTACCGCAAACAATAAGACCAACGTTCTCGGCGCATTGATGTCCGGTTTAAGCGGATTCAGCACCGACAACTCAGACCTTAAGGATCTTTCAACCGAAGAAAAAGAGAAACAGACCAATTTCCGCAGTTCTGTGGCCGGTCTTTTTGAGATCATTAAAAAAGATCTCCGCAATACTCCTGAATTCACGATCAGCGCAGTTGTAACCATGATCGGCGGCGGCAGATTCGGTTTTGATTTCGGCAAAGACAGTGGCATCAAAATGGATCACCGTTACAAAACATATACCTATACCGCAGACGGCAAAATGAAAATGAAGTCATTCGGTAAAGTTCGCAAGATCGACGATACCAGATCCGAAGCTCAGATCCTTCTCGGTTCAGCCGAAGAAGGCGACCAGGCTAAAGAAGACGGCAAACTCGGAATTGAATTCCGTGCCGCATTTGGTATGACTCCGTTGAAATTTAAAGAGGGAATAGAGTTACTTAAAGGTATTCATCCTTCGATTAATGTTACTATGGCTTATGATCTTGGTCCGGTTGTAAATGTTTCTGAGCTGTATTTTGAGCTTGGCGGTAGATTTACTATGCCAAGCTTTGAAACTATTGAAGGCGAAGATTTGAACGATGCATTTAGTATGTCTCAAACAATTATTACCGGCGGTGTGGGGTATAGAGTATATTTCAATCGTTTTGCGCTTAACCTTGGAGTTTCAGTCGGATATAGTATGAATACTCTTACAATTGATAGCGCCTCTACTGAATTGAAAGCTAATATGATCGGGTTTACCGGCAGAGCCGGTCTTGATGTGCTCCTAACCCCTGAAATAGCTGTATTTGGTAATTTGCTGGTAGATATGTATGCTAATCCAACAAAATACACCCTTGATGGTGTCGAAGATGATTGGAACGATGAAGTTGATTGGAATTCACAAGGTGTCGGTTTCTCAGGCGGATTATCAATCACGTTCTAATTTGATTATTCGAGTATTTTTCCAAGGCGGCTTTCGGGCCGCCTATTTTATAAGGCTTGAAAAATCGAACCGCCTGATATATAGTATTTACATGGAATATGGAGGTGACCTTATGAAAAAACTTTTAGTAGTAGTGTTAGTGGCTTTGTGTGCCGTGTTTTCCGTAAATGCGCTTATGCCGGAATTTGGTGTAAAAGCAGGTATGACCCTTGGTAATGTTGCCCGTGGTGATAGCGAAGCAATATCCGCTGATAATCCGCTTAAGTTCGGTTTGACCGGCGGTCTTACGATGGATATGTCTGTAGGTCCTTTGGCTCTTGGCGCAGAATTGCTGTATACTCAAAAAGGCGAAAAGATCACAGACGGTGATGTCGCCGAATACCTCTCATTGAGTTACATTGAAGTGCCCGTCATGGCAAAATTCAGTGTTTTCCCGCTTATAAAAATGTATGGCGGCTTGAATATGGGCTTTTTAGTAAGTGCTGAAAATAGTGTCGATGTAGACGGGGAAGAGGTTGTCAGCGCTGATATTAAAGATTCGATGACCAGTACAGATCTCGGGCTCATCGTTGGTGTACAGGTAAAGATCAGCAAACTCGTATTTGATGCGCGTTATAATCACGGTCTCACCGATATTGTAAAAGACAATGAGGGTGATGCTTTGCAGCTTCGCACGCTGTATGCTACCGTCGGTTTATCATTCTAATTTTAATTTCATTTGTTTTTTAAGGCGGCCTTTTCGGCTGCCTTTTTTTGTTTAAAAAGATGACAATACAACTATTTCTGATTGTTTTCCTTACAGAAGAATAATTTTGACTATGATAAAGTAAAAATGGAATTTTTACAAAGTGATTCAAGTTTAGCCGATATTTGTTTTTTTTTACGGGGGTCGTTATTTTTTGTAAAATAATAAAATAATAAATTGCCTTGAAATAATAAAAAGGATGATATATATTTGTGTGTGAAAACAGGAGGTGACCTTATGAAGAAAATGTTAGTAGTAATGTTGGTGGCTTTGTGTGCTGTGTTCTCGGTCAACGCTATCGGTCCTGAGTTTGGTGTTAAAGCCGGTGTTACTTTTGGTAATATCGCTTACGGCGATTCCGATAATCCTTACATGGAACTTGACAATCCGTTGAAGATGGGTTTGACCGGCGGTATCATGATGGAAATGCCATTTGGCCCGATCGCTCTCGGCGCTGAAGTGCTTTATACCCAAAAAGGTGAAAAGTATTCATGGAGCGGCGAAGGTGAAGACCTAACTATGTATTTCAAGGCCGATTACATTGAAATCCCTGTTATGGCAAAACTGAGTCTTCTTCCTATGGTTAAGGTTTATGGTGGAATGAGCTTCGGATTCTTAACATCATCTTCTTTTGTTGTTGAGGTCGATGGTGAAGAAGTAGTTAACGAAGATGGCGATGATATGATCAACACCACTGAATTCGGTGCTATCGCAGGTGTTCAGATTAAAGTAAGCAAACTTGTATTTGACGCTCGTTACAATCATGGTCTTTCCGATATCATGAAAGATAACGAAGGCGATGCAGTTCAACTTCGTACTCTCTATGCTACTGTCGGTTTAACGTTCTAATTATATTTTTCAATAGTTCGAAGCGGCCTTACGGCCGCTTTTTTTATTTATAGTAAATGTAAAACCAAAGAAAGTCTAATTTATCATTGTTTATATGAATGATTTCCTGAAAACCAATGTGATTTTAATTAATAGTGCATTGGTACTGAAATCATCTTGTTTATAAAAAAAGGTATAAAAAGCCTTGAAATAATAAAATATAAGATATATATTTATAAATGAAAACAGGAGGTGACCCTATGAAGAAAATGTTAGTAGTAATGTTAGTGGCGCTGTGTGCTGTTTTTTCGGTTAACGCTATCGGCCCTGAGTTTGGTGTAAAAGCCGGTCTTACCATGGGTAATATTGTTTATGGTCAAGATAATGAACCCCCGTGGGTTGATGAAAGCAATCCGTTCCGTATGGGCCTTACCGGCGGTATCATGATGGAGCTTCCTCTTGGCCCGCTCGCTTTGGGTGCAGAAGTGCTTTATACCCAAAAAGGCGAAAAATATACGTGGAGCTATGAAGAGGGAGATGTCGCGTATTTTGTGAAAGCCGATTATATCGAAGTTCCTGTTATGGCAAAATTAAGTCTTTTGCCGATGATGAAAGTATACGGCGGCATGAGCATGGGTTTTCTTGTGTCATCAAAAATGACCGTTGAAGTTGACGGCGAGGAAATGGATTCTGTCGATATGAAAGATGAATCAGCTTCCACAGAGCTTGGCGCCATCATTGGTGTACAGGTAAAAGTAAGCAAGCTTGTATTTGATGCTCGTTATAATCATGGTCTTACCGATATTATAAAAGACAATGAAGGCGATGCTGTCAATCTGCGTACTTTGTATGCTACTGTCGGTATAACATTCTAATAGATTTGATCAATTGAACTAAAAAGCGGCTTTCGGGCCGCTTTTTAGTTATTGTAAATCCAAATAACACATGTAGTATGATTATTTGTTAACATCAATAGTCTGAAAAAATACTTATGTGTATTTGGTTGATATTGCATTTGAATTGATGCCATAATGCGGTGTAAAAATAATTAAAAAACATCTTGTAAATATAAAGAGGATGATATATATTCGTTTATGAAAACAGGAGGTAACCTTATGAAAAAAATGTTAGTTGTAATCTTGATGGCTCTGTGTGCTGTGTTTAGCGTGAACGCAATCGGTCCCGATTTCGGCGTAAAAGCCGGTATCTCTTTGGGTAATATTGAATGGGCGGATGGAGTTATGGCTGAAGGTGTAGATAATCCTTTGAAAATTGGTATTACCGGCGGCTTCACTATGGAAATGCCTCTTGGCCCGATTGCTTTCGGCGCTGAAGCTTTGTATACCCAAAAAGGTGAAAAACTTACACTTGGTGATATCTCACAAAGTTTTAACTTGGATTATATTGAAATCCCGGTTATGGGTAAATTCACCGTTGCTCCTATGGTTAAAGTGTATGGCGGTTTGAGCACCGGTTTTCTTGTAAGCGCAAAAATGGCTATTGATGTAGATGGCGAAGAGGACGATGTAGATATGAAGGATGCTTTCAATTCTGTTGAACTCGGCGCTATCGCTGGTTTCCAGGTACAGATCAGCAAGATCATAATTGATGCCCGTTATAACCATGGCTTGACCAATATCATGAAAGAAAACGATGGCGATGCAATCCAGCTTCGCACTTTGTATGCTACTGTCGGTATAACATTCTAATAAGTTTGATCAACTGAACTTAAAAGCGGCTTTCGGGCCGCTTTTTTTAAAACAAATAGTTAAGTGTTCTTTTTCTTTACAAATAATAGAGCCAAAAAGGAAATTGATTTTATTTAGTATTGTACATTATTTGACGTGATAATATATGAAAATAAGCAGCATAACACCTTGAAATAATTAAGAGTATGATGTATATTTATCTTTGAAA
>CAZIJP010000117.1:0-8510 GCA_964539615.1 uncultured bacterium | reverse complement strand
TCTTCCTGATAGTAATCTAAAAAGAGAAACCCGACATTATGCCGGGTTTCTTTATATCGTGTTCCTGGATTACCGAGCCCAATGACATACAGCATGTGCCCGGCTCCCGGTTAGGCTTCTTCTTCTTCCTCAGAAGGCTTGCGAGCAGTGATAACTTCCGGTTCTGCAGATTCCACAACATCGGCAGTTTCAACTTCTTCAAGTGCACGCGGTACTGATACATGGGCAACAAGCGTGTCCATCTCATCAAGCACTTTTACACCTTCAGGGATCACTGTATCTTTCAAATAAACTGAATCATTAAGATGCATTTTCGAAACATCAGCTTCGATGTGTGACGGTAATGTGGTCGGCAAGCTTTCGATCTCGATCTCCCACAGATGTTGTTCCACAGCGCCGCCTTCTTTGATTCCGGGAGCCGTGCCGTGCAGATGAACAGGCACTTTTACGCGGATCGCTTTATTCATGTCGATCTCCATGAAATCTACATGGACAAGAGTGTCTTTTACCGGTTCGCGCTGGATCTCTTTGATAACGGCCATTTTATCCAATTTCTTGCTTTTGAGCTGAATAAGAACGTTGATGCCGTCGGGATTGCTGAGCATTTTTTGAAACTCACGAACGCTTAACGATACTGAATGTGTCTCGCCGAGGCCATACACGATAGCAGGAATATTGCCTTCAACACGTAAGCGTCTATTCGGGCCTTTGCCCGTTTCGGTGCGTTCATTAACGGTTAATTCAAATTTTTTCATTGGGATATCCTCCTTATATTGATATTCCGCGCCTTGCTGCGGCAGTGACCGCGGCAAAACTGATTTTTTCCCCATCCACGGTAACATTTTCCAGATACACGTACGGTCCGACTACCGAGCCTTTTTTCAAAACTACTTTTCCTTTAAAGACCGCCGGCGATTGAATGACCACGTCGTTCTCGGACTCCACATCGCCTTCAATAACCACCGTTTCGGGGTTATTGATCGTAACACCGTTGTCCATGAGTCTTTTCAGCATCCGGCCTTTGTAGTAAGCGTTAGCCTGCATCAGCTGATAGCGTGAATTGACCCCCATGCTTTCCATCGGGTCTTGAGCGGTAAAGGCGCCGGTCTGAAGACCGTCGTTATGTAAAAGACCAAATACATCGGTCAGATAGAACTCTTTTTGACTGTTGTTATTTGATAACTTCGGAAGATACTTGGCAAGAAGTGTACGTTTGATGCAATACACACCCGTATTCACTTCTTTTACGGCACGTTCAGATTCACTTGCATCTTTATGCTCCACGATCCGTTCTACCGTGCCTTTTGCATTACGAATGATACGCCCGTAACCGGTCGGGTCGTCAAACACGGCCGTCAGGATAGATGCGTCATAATTATTGTTCATTGTGTCGTTAATAAATGCTTTAATTGTTTCCGGATCGAAAAGCGGCTCATCGCCGGGAATGATGATCACAGGTTCATCGTTAAAACGATCGAGGTCGACCTGCATGAGCGCATGACCGGTACCGAGTTGCTCTTTTTGTTCAAACATATGAATATTGTTTGTTTTAGACAATTCTTCCTGCACCAATTCGCCTCTGTAACCGTAAATAACGGCGATATCGGTTATTCCCGAAACGCGGAGTATATCCACAACGCGCATAAGCATAGATATACCGCAAACCGGAAACAATACTTTCGGCAGATCGGATTTCATCCGAGTGCCTTTACCTGCTGCAAGAATTATGCCGACCAACTTTTATCCCCCGTACTATACAAACTGGGCTGGGTGGATTCGAACCACCGATGCGGGAGTCAAAGTCCCGTGCCTTGCCGCTTGGCTACAGCCCATCTATGAAAACGTTATTATGCTTCTTCGGTTTTTTCGGGTTCAGGTTCAGTTTTATGTATCTGAGGATTCTTCAACGCTTCTTCATAGGCTTTGAATACTTCCTGTTCGATCATCATACGAGCTTCATTATTTATAGGATGAGCTATATCTTGGTAAGTGCCGTCTTTTTTCTTCATGCTGGGCATTGCAACAAAACGTCCTTTGTTGCCTTCTATGATCTTTAAGCCGCGGACAACGAATGAGTTGTCGATGGTGATCGTAGCGAATGCCTTCAATTTGTTGTTGTCTTCCATGTAGATCTTAACGTCAGTTACTTTCATGGCTTACCCTTCCTTTCCTGTCGGTGTTACCACACTTACCCAGTCGCTGTATCGTCGTACTGTCTCAGCACTCTTATAAGCCTGTTCTGTAGTATCATACACACCAAATACGGAAGAACCGCTCCCGCTCATCAGCGCAGCTCGTGCACCGCTTTCTAATAACGTCTGTTTTAAAAGCCGGATTTTCGGAAACGACTGAAAAACAGTATCTTCAAACCGGTTAAAGAGATTGGCGTAAATACCGTCATAATCCCCTAGTTCTAAGCAGCGCAGCAGGATATTACAAGGTATCTTCTGAATTGTCAATAAAAAAGTAAGTTGTCCGTAAGCCCATCCGGTATTCACCGATTCACCCGGAAACGCGATCAGTATCGGTCTTTCAAGCCGGTACGGCAGCATCGTTATTTTCTCTCCAATGCCTTCCACTAGAGCGCAGCCTTGGTGAATAAGAAACGGCACATCAGCACCGACAGAAGCAGTATGAGCTATTCGATCCGGAGTTAATTCTATGCCGTACAGTTGCGCCAACCCGCGTATCACGCCTGCGGCATCCGCACTGCTACCGCCCAATCCTCCGCCGATCGGTATGTTTTTTTCAATACGTATTGAAAGTCCGTCTTTGATATGAAACGTCTCTAAAAAAGACATAGCCGCTTTATATGCGGAGTTTGCGGTCATGGAATCATTCAATGATGGTTGATCGGTCGTGACCGACAACATCTTCCCCGTTGTTTGTTTGATATGGATAGTATCATACAAGCCGATCGTATGAAAAATACTTTGAATATCATGATAACCGTCAGGACGTTTACCGAGAACCTCAAGAAAAAGATTCACTTTTGCCGGAGCTTGGATATCAATATTCATTTAAATATGACCTTAACGGAAAACGAGGATGTGGTTATTACCCATGTTTTGGCAAAACCTTTTTCATCAAAATTGGAAAAAGTTACGGTACCCTCCTCGGTTTGAACCGGTTTTGAGAAATCTTTCTCATTGAGTATAGGCAGTAAAAGCATTGCTGCTTTTTTCAGCCCGTCGCTATCCATATCTCCTGTAACGGATCGAACGTCGATATCGGTCTTTATTATATCATAGACGATATCGCAGATTGTATCGCCGAATTGCGAATAAATGGACATGGTCATAATGGCCTTATCGGTCTTTAAATAGAACAATGTTTTAACAGAAGAATCACCGTTTGAAATATATAGTTTCCCTTTATAGATGTGTTCATCCGTTCTTTTCAGATTTTTATCGCCGCACGAGATACAGCTAACGAAGATACACGGCACAATTAGGAAATTCCTGATCAAATTCCACATAATCGAGTTTTTTCTCCTTATCATTTTCCTTGGCTAGTTCGATATAACGGGCTGCTTCTTTATAATTTTTACGTTCATATAAGATCTTCGCCTTATGATAGAGCACTTCCGGATCGGTCGGAATTATCGATAATGATTTGTCGATAAAATATTCTGCCTTGCGAATATTGCCGATGCAATAATAAGCCCAGCCCAGAGAATCGGTGATCGCCCCGTCATACGGATCCTTTGCATATGCTCGTTGCAGAAAATCCAAAGCCTCCGGCAGTTTCTTTCCGGTGAGAAGCAAAGAAAACCCGTAATAATTCATCAATTGCGGATCTTCATATTTTTCAAGCATGCAACGATTGAAATATCGGGTCATTCCCGGCTCATCACGTAATGCGGACGCATTCTCAAGCAGAGCAAAATTATAGTCATAAGGCGCTTTATCCTTAAAACGTCCTTTTTCCAGTAGATCTGCAATGTATGCGGTCTCCTGATATTTTTTACCGGAAAACAAGGTGTAAACCAATTCTATCAGTAATTTTTCATCGTATGCATTCCAATCAAGTGACGATGCGAATTGCTGTCCTAGGGCAAAATCCTGCGAAAACAACAAAAAAGCGATGGTTATGTCCAGTGAATTGTCCTTTGCGGTATCGCGGTATATGGCTACCCATTTTATGACGGAAGGAATATCCTGTTTTTTGACATAATATTGTATCATGTATTTTTCAATGTCGGTATTTTGTGGTTCGAACGTAAGCGCTTCCGTCAGCAGCGGCAAAGCAAGTTCGTCATCATTCGCCAACGCATTTTCAAGATAATACGTAGCAAGATAAAAACGCCATTCAGCCGGATGAATATTTTTCAATTTTTTAAATTTTTGGGTCAAAGTATTCAAGTTACCGTCTTTTGCCTCCATGAGAACAAGCATATAATACAGCTTTGCTTTGATCTGTTTATCATTGGTATCGGCAATATAAACAAGTAATGTTGTAAGTGAATCTTTGTTTTTTTCAGTGTAAACGATCTCAAAAAATGTATCCCAAAGCGGCTCAACGTCTTCTGCCGATTTCATTTTTTTGATATGCAGATCATAAATACCGGCATAATTCCCGATTTTATACAGGCATAGTAATAACTTATGTTCGATCTGATCATAATGGCCGCTGAGTTCATATAACTTCTCGTAGTATTTCAATGCTTTTTTATATTTTTTATCAAAAAAATAATATTCTGCCAGTCGAAACAGCGCTTCCGAATGGTTTGGTTGGATCTTTACGATCTGTTCATATAGTTTAAACGGAAACTTTTTTTCAATCATTTCAGTGATCTCAGCCTTTTGCATTAAAAGGTCTATATCGTTTTTGTTTAATTTCAACAGATAATTGATCTCCGATAACGCATTATTGAAATCACGTTTAACGATCAATATATTCAGATGTTCTTTACGAAGGAGAACATTATCCGGATGCTTTGCTAAGAGATCATCGAGTATCACAAGCGCTTCGTGATCACCTTTATCACGGTATTGTAAATAGTTAAGAAAAGCCTCTGCATCTTCTTTGGGCAGGTCTTCAGTAAAAACAGAAACGGTAAAAAATAAACATAATAAACTTAAGAACACTATAAATTTTGTCATGGTTTTTACTCCTTAAAAATCTTGAGCTATGCCGAAATGGAACATCGAATCACCGCTGCCGGTATATATCTGGGAGAAATCGGTTTTCCATGCCCAATCGAATTTGAGAAAAAAGAATCCTCCCAAATACGACCGTAAACCCATTCCTACGCTTCCATGCGTAAAATCTGAAAATTTATTCCTACCGGAACGGTCTTCTATCAATACAAAGGGGTCTCCCTCGTTACCCGTATATGCCATATCATAAAAAAGCACTCCGCGGAGAGGCGGCAAACCAAACGGCAAAGAGAACTGCAAGAAATCGGTCAAAGGGAAGCGGATCTCAAAATTGTATAAAAACATTTTTGTGCCGCGCAGACTTTCGTCATCATAACCGCGTACCGTATTGATACCGCCGATCTTGAACATTTGCGGATCCTCACCGAACGAATCACCGAAGACAATCCGTTGTGCGATCGACATGCGACGGGATATTTTCGTATAATGACGCAGATCGCTGAATAACGTCGTGTAAATAAGGCTGTCGGATGTAATACCGAATGTCTTTTCAATGATGAACTGTCCTTTGTAACCGTATATCGGATGATAATACCCCCACCATTTTGTTGCATCGTGATTGAACGCCGCATAAAGCCCGTACGACATATTGCGTTCGGTGAAATCATAATACGGATAATTGACCGTTTTTTGATAGATGGTGACCGCTCCTTCAACAGCGTTCTTAGGCGACAACGGATAAATGATACTGGCAGTGGCTCCGGCAAGCTGCTCAGAATAATCGCTATGCCAGTCGGTCAGGGAATAAAATTTATTTTTCCAAAAATATAATGCCCCTCCCCAAATCGGCCTGTTCTTTAAATAATTAAATTGAAATTGAACATTGATGTCGTCGAGGCTGTTGATGGAGGATATGTCAAAATTCAACAGAAAACGATAATCGCCAAGCATATCAGTACCCATGATAGTACTGTACGATCTGAAATAGCCTGATGTATCATATTGAAAACTACCGGTAAGGTAGTCCGCGCGCATGACCGGTTTATAGGTGAATGAGCCGTCCTTCAACGTCTGAATGTCCAAAGAACTGATCTTTAACGGTAAAAACCGTGAAGGTAGTGTATTGTCCACGATCACTGTCTTTTTCTCAGGGTCAAGGGTCATTTTTCCGAGTATATATCTGTTTTTCCTGATCATTGAAAAGATCATGGTGTTGTTGCGTACCGATGGATATAACGTTGAATTGAATGCTTCGGTAAATTGCCAAACCGTTCCGACAATCGGATCGATCGCGCAAATATTAAAAGCATGACCGAAAGCGCGTTCGAAGTAGATCAAGCCGTTATTGGCGCTCACCGATAAGATCGAATCGCTTCGATATAGTACTGTTTCGCTGCTGAATGGTTCAAACCCTACTTGATGTATCTCATCGCCGTATTCGCGCGTAGTGAGAAATACGATCGAATTGCCGTTTACTGTAACACTTTTTTTAAGATATGGATCATTTGTGGTCTGCGTTAGCGTACTGTCATTGAACGAATATGTAAAAATATTCGAATATAATCCCTTGATGCCGGAAAAAGCAAGTTTACTGCCGTCATCAGAGACGGCGATCGATAAAATGGAGTCTATGCCTTCAAAACGATAAAATGTCATTTCTCCGGTCAAAACATTGAACGCTATGACCGCATCGTTTGACGTTTCCTTTACAACGGCAAATAGAACCTCGCCGTTCGGATGCCATTGAAGATTTGACGGGGCGATCTTTACGTAGTCGTATGCTCTGTCTTGATTACCCGCCGTGACATTGTCGATAAGTTCACCGGTAATGGCATTGATGATGAGAATGTTCCCTTCATCCTTCAAATTCGAATAGGCAGCTACAACATCGCCGTTTGGCGAGAACACCGGCATAAGAATACTGGCATTTTCTTCATCTTTCAATCCGATGACGGAAAAGAGGTCATACGGACTTGGTTTTTCGGCAGCTTCTATCCAATAGGTCTTTTTAAGGTCTTCCAACCAAATATCTGATGCTATTTGCAACGATATGGGGTAAATATTTCTGAACTCATCTTTTATATCACGGTTAAAACGCCTGCCGATAGATTTAAAATATTGTATGAAAGCATGTTCACCGTACCGTTTAACAAGGAATTGCACGAACGATTGAGATAGTTTATAACTGTAATAGCCGTAATAGGAAAACACATAATCATCTTCCAAGGCAATTGGGATCACCGTATCCGACAGAACGTTTTCACGCAACGACATCAAACCTTCTGCCTGCCAATTATCGCTGAAATATTCCGCCATTCCCTCGATCACCCACAACGGCGGTGTGGACATCTGGGAATAAAGGCTCGCAATGATCGATTTTTCGGGGTACAGGAATTCATATTGAAATATATGTACCAGCTCATGACGGAGTATGGAACGGAAAGCATACATGTCGCCGTTGAACGGCATGACAAGTCTGCGTTTGAGCATTTCCGAAAAACCGCCGATATTTTCGTCAAGGATACTGTCTGTGGTGTTGGTCTGTGCAAAATCTTTCAATGTTGCGTAGATGATGACAGGAATACGGTTCTTTAAGGTGATCTCCAGGCGTCGTTCATATTCAATTGCCGTTTGTTCAAGGATTTGCACAACTTCCGGGATAACGGCCTGCTCTTCCGGGTAATAATAAACATCAAACCGATCGCTTTTATATACCTGCCATTGAAAATCCTTTGTGCGGATCTTATATCGTTCCTGACCTGCTACGGCTTGAAAAAAAACTGCCGTAATGATTGCAATACAAATAAATAATTTCATTTCAGATAAAACCTTTCGGCAATTATGGTTTGAGGGCTAAAACATTTTAAAAATGACTGAGAAAGGTCCTGAAGAAGCAATTGGTAAGCGGCGGTCTGTTCATCGGGAATACTTTTTCTGCGATAGTCTTCAAGTACTGCAAATTTCATGAATTTTTTTTGAAAAACAGTTTTCTTGCCGGCAATATCGTAAATAAAGAGTTCTGCACGCAATTCAAAGATTAGATCTGAGTAAGATCTGCGTTTCCATTCCTCGGATGACTCCCATAAGCCCGGATATCCCGAATAATCAGCTGAAAATGCAGGGCTCATTCCATCATCTTTTTTGTTGGCAAACAGCTTTGTCTCATAAAAGATCACGCCGGTGATAATGTATTGAATATTTTCTGTTGCAAAAAAAGAAAGATCTACCTTCTCATTATTGATAATCTTAGGCGCTATTTTTTGTACCATATCGTAGGAGTATTGGTCATGAGCTATAAATTTTATTTCAGAATTTTCATTGGTATCAAGAAATTCCCTGAAAATTCTGATTGCAGAATCATCCGGAAGGCGCTCCATGGTCTGACTGATAAACGGAAGTATGAGAAAA
>CAZIJP010000116.1:0-8599 GCA_964539615.1 uncultured bacterium | reverse complement strand
AAAAGGCGTGTCTTTATAAAATCTAAAATCCTTTATACCAATATTTTCAACAATGGTATCAACATCATCCAGTACGAAAGGAATATTCAAGGTGTTGGAATAGATCAGAATACCGAGGAATACGATTATTCCTAAATTAATAATCGGTCCTTGAAAATATCTTATCATCACATGCTGTTGCGCTAACGAATCCGACTTATTTTCAGTGACGTAGTTCTTCATTTTCCGTACTACTCTTTTCGCCATTTATTTCTAAGGCCAATCATTTCAGTTGCTACTCACTACCTTTTTTTGCATTTACATTATTAAGGTTAGCACGGGCATCAGTAAAATTGGATTTTAACTTCAATATTTTCTCATATTCTCTCCGCGCATCCGTATAACGACCCTGAGCACGATATAAATTACCTATGTTTCTGAGGGCTTCACCGTAATCAGGATTAATCTTCAAAGCATTATTGTATTCGCGTAATGCATCTTCAAATTGACCTTGGTTATAATAGGCGACCCCGAGATTATTATGGACCTCTACGTAATCAGGATTGATTTGCAACACAATTTTAAATTTCTTAATTGCCTCATTATAATGCCCCTGATGCGCATATACTGAACCTAGATTATTTTGTGCTGCCGCGTGCTTCGGTTGAAGATCGATGGCCCGCTGAAACTCCCGGATTGACTCTTCGACACGACCTTGGTTGAAATAAACCATCCCGAGGCTATTATGGGCGTCAGCATAATTAGGATTAATCTGCAGGGCAGTCCGAAATGCCCCGACCGCTTCGTCCAAACGAAGCTGCTTGAGATAAACATTACCCAGACTGTTATATGCTTCAGCACCTTTGTCTTTATGGTTTGAGAACTGCTGATATTCTCGCATCGACTCGGAAAGACTATCTTTCTTGGAATAGGCTTCTCCAAGGTTATAAATCGCTCTTTGTTTATCCGGACTTTTTTTTACCACATCCTCCCACAACCGCACCTCATCCTGCCACACCCTGTTGCGCTTATGGGCTGTAACCGATAAACATACAACTACCAAAGCCATCACCACCAAAACAGCCCTCGTTACCCACAACCTCACCCCTAGTCTACCACGTATCCATAAAACCACTGACGTAATCACTATAAAAAAACCAACGGACGGAAGATACAAGCGGTGTTCAAAAATGACATCAGCGATGGGAATAAAGCTCGACTCCACCGATAACGTCACAAAAAACCAGAATATCCCAAATGCGATCAAACGGTACCCGATATTATTCTCGTTTTTGTCATACCGTAACGATTTATAAAGCAAATAAACAGCCCCACCCAAAATAGAGAGAAAAAGCAAAAAAGATATATAAACCTGTGGGGTAAAGAATGTCCTGTATATAGGATAATCGTAATCAAGATTCTGATTGATCGGTAAAAACAACAACCTGAGGTACGTTACGATCACACGAAACTGGGTATTTAGGTAGTCCCATCGGGGGATGTCCGATGATCCGGCAATTTTTGTCAGATCATTAATACCGACAGCCTGATCCGAGGAATATCCCTGCATTATCATAAGGGACAATGGAATAATGGCCATCGTCAATAGCACAGGTATCAGGTAAAGCAGGCGTTTCCACATCTCTCCACGTAAAAATAAAAACTCATACATCACGATGATCACCGGGAGCGTAAAGGCGATCTCTTTCGTTTTCATCGCCAAAATGGCTGAAACTACTGATATTGCATAGAAGACATACCTGATCTTAGGCGTTTCAGATAGTCTGAACTTGACATACATCACCAAGGATAAAAGATAAAACAACGTGGCCAGAGAAGCATACCGCTGTACAATATATGTCACCGCCTGGGTCTGCACAGGATGACTAACAAACAGAAGCGCTGTAAATAGGGCAACAAACCCCTTAATATTGAAAATTTGATCGACATAATCATGAAAAAACTCCGAAAAATACGGAGTCCGAAAAATCAGAACTATAAACCAGTACACTAGGAGGGCACAACTCAAATGAATCAGAAGATTCACAATATGATAGCCAGTCACATTAAGACCATGCATTCCATAATTTAATGCAAAACTTAAATGGCCCACCAATCTGGAACTGTATATAATTTTAGATATTGAATTGTCTGTATAAAACCGAAAATCTTTTATGCCTATATTCTGAACAATGCTATTCTCGTCATCAAGTATAAAAGGGGCATTAAAGGTATTTGAGTATATTAAAATACCAAGAATAATAATTAGTGCGACGTGCATTAGTATCTTCTGAGCATATATAGCATCGCGAATTTTCTTTGTGGCCGTTTCATTGTTTTTTCTCGGACTATTTTTTTTGCTCTTTTTCAATTTATAGCCTATCATTGTTTAGGTAATTTTAATTCAGTGATTGCAGTTCAAAACAAAGGGCTAATAAAACCGCTAATAAAAATTTGGCAAGCAAGAACTTTGTATAACGCCGCTAATCTTCATATTAGCGGAGGCCTGTATCCAAAACGTACAGAAAATAACGGATTTAGTATCGCGCTTAACTTGAGTGGGAAGACATAATGGCAAATCATGACGCATTCTCTTTGCTAGACTGCTTTTTGTGTTTTACTATGATTTAATTTAAATATTAATATTTTGCATAAAAGAGGGAGAGGACATTAATATCCTCTCCCTCAGGGTTTATGTATCTTAATTCAATTGTTTTTTCAACTGCCTATCAATATTAAATACCGCCAACCCCCGTAGCATTTGAATATACGACAGAGGACTTTGAGCCGTCAGCATTGTTTTTCACACTTGTAACCACTATAGAAGCTGACTCCACAGAAAATTCATATCTTATTGGAGCAGCGCTATAGTTTGCTATCAGTGTCGATCCTAAAATCGAGGTTGTAGCATTAGGCTGCAAAGTAAATGCCGTCGCGGTGGACAGAGGTGTCATTACGGCACCGGCTGCATCATATGCCGTTATGTTGATAGGAATACCAGCCGTTGCAATCGCACCGGATCTGTCGGTAATTTTCAGAGTATTAATTGAGCCGATAGAGTTTGATGTAAAACTCGACCCATTGCGCGTAATGGTTAACATTGCCGTTGATGCCAGTGGCGTCCACGCTGCCCAATCAGTATCCGCCAATTGCCTAACCTCTAAATTGAAACTACGCGCCGTCTGAGCGGTGCTGTCATCGACGGTAAATGTTGTAGTCAAGGCAAGCGCAGGATTTTGGATTAAGTTGGCAACATTTGTAATATAGGCGTTGGTACTGCCTGTTGCTTTTTTAAATGTACCTGCAGTAACTGTCCCCGTACCAGCTGTACCATCAGAGTCACATCCAGTCCACGTACCAGCCACAGTTGTTGGCACCGTTACTGTCAGACCATTCAAAGCACCTGTAGAACTCCCCAAAACACCAACGACAACCTTCCTAGCGGTAAATACCGCGCCGCCGGTGCTGGTTGGCCATGTAGTTGTGGTCAGATTCGGCGTTATCGTCATCGTCACCGCCTGTGACAGCGTCGACGTACTTGCAGAAGTAAATCTTTTAAACGCCCCCGATGAAGCAGCTACGTCAGCTATAGCCGAAGCCGGCGTTACCGCAACGGTTAACGGCAATGTTGTTGTGCCACCACTTGCAAACAAATTCATCGAGCTTGTGGCCGCCGCCAAAGATGACGCATTAATGAGATTGGTAGAGCCTCTCATCAACGTTAACGTTAAATCCACATAGGAACCAGCTGCCGTGCATGCTGAAATGTTAAAGAGGCCGGCAGCACTCGAATTGACAAAAAACACCTCACCTGCAGCTGCATTATCAACTCTGTTAACGAGCGTCCATTTTGCTTCAGCTGTGCCAACGGGAGAGTTCAGTAAAGAAAAGTTGCCTGCCACTTGAGAGCCCCCGATTACTGGTGTTGCTGCCCACGTTGCACACCCACCGGTAATATTTACAGTAACAACGTCATTGGTTCTCAACGCCTCACCTGCAGCAAAGGAATAAGCTACATTTATACCGGCCTGGCCTGTTGCTGGGCTAAGTTTTGCCCCCGTCGTTAGTGCATTTGCAAAAATCGTCTGCGTAGCTGTTGGAAGCGTTACCCATGCTGCCTCTACCGCACTAATCCCTGCCGTAAAAAAAGTTACAGCAACCAAAAATGTTAACAAAGCTTTTTTCATTTTTTCCTCCTGTTTTTTAATCGAATTTCATCTTGTTTATATAAAAACCAGCTTCTTATTGAACTGTACAACTTACAATCTTTAACTCATCAGGACGAATCTAATATAATTGCAACCCCATTTCCCACCCCCTTCTTAAAAAAAATGTGCATGGAAAAATCCTCTTAACTGAAACTTATACAGCAATATTTTTTTGCCGCTAAATGCTACATTTACAATGACTTTTGATAATTACACCATATAACTCAACTCACACTTGTAAAAAAAACATACGGTTGTTATTTCTCTACTGTATCCATAAAAATAACTCAAGTAAAAATTACAAATGCTTTAAAGAATTTTTATCCCAACATTTGAATGAATAACCTCAACAACAGCCTGCAGTTTATAAACACTGTTTGTTATCCTATATAAATTATATATCAACTGTCAATTGATTTTTTCAGCAGCAATGACTTATTTATCAAACTTAAACCCTTTCAATTCCTTTTTCAGTTCGTCTGTTACCTTTACAGCATCATCCGTTGTCGTCAATATTGTGGGTGTAACAAACACTAAAAGCTCTGTTTTCTCTTTCTTTTTTGCTGTGTATTTAAACAGATGCCCTATAAGAGGCAGATCCCCCAGGAGAGGCACTTTTGTTTCCGCCAAAGATTCATTGTCTTTAAACAATCCGCCCAGGGCAACTGTCTGTCCGTGCCCAACAGTAATTGATGTGGTTATTCGCCGCGTAAGAATTATCGGGGAATCTCCAACACCCGGTGCGCCTGTTTCTGATACTTCCTGGTTAATATCCAATGTCACCAGTCCTTCCGTATTAATAGTCGGCTTTACCTTCAACATGACCCCTGTGCTGCGATACGAAATGCTTCTGAGAACGCTCGGCGTCGCGGTGGTAGTGGTGGTAGTCGAAATTTCTGATGTCACCGTCGGGACATCTTGACCGACCTGAATTGTTGCATCTTTATTATCCAAAACCAGCAGACGCGGCGTAGAGAGAATCTTTGCTCTATTCGCCGACGCCAGGGCGCTGACCATAGCCTGCAGATTAGCCGTTTGGCTGACAAACGAATACGAAAGACCTAAAGACCCTAGTCCCAATTTCCCAAGAGTGCCCAGCGCATATTGCCCTCCCTGCTGGGTATCCCTGATTAACCACTCCACACCGTATTTCATGTCATCTGTTAGTGTCAGTTCCGCTATGGTTGCCTCTATCAGGACTTGTTTTGCCGGTACATCAATCGCCTTAAGCAAATTCAGAATAACCTTGTATCGTTCCGGCAAAGCCATTATTACAATTACATTACTGTTATCATCTGCCGCGATTTTCATATCAGATAAAACTACACCCGGCGCTGAAGGCGTAGAAACACCGGATGTAGGCGCCGCCTTAGATGTTGCAATCCCTGCTCCATAGAGTTTTTGGATGGATAATACAAGATCCGAGGCTTTTGTGTACTGTGGTTTATATGAGTAAGATCTCTCTGTGCTACCGGCTGCTTCCGCCGTATCAAGCCTCTCCTTCCATTCCAGGATATATTTCGACGTTTTTTCATCAGGAGAAATTACAAGGATGCTACTGAGTGTTTTTATTGGTATAAAGATAGGACCGGGCTGGTTTTGACCTAAAGCTATATTAAATCCAAGGCCAGTAAGTATTTTCTTGATTTCACTTATGAAATCATCTATCTGCCAGTAAGTCAGCCTCATCAGGAACATGCTTTTATTCTGAAGAGTAGGAACATCAAAAATGTTTATAACATCAATAATCTGCCTTATCTGAAAAGCGCGGCCATAAAAAAGAGCGACATTGTCCTTAGGATAGAGCGATATCTTGACCCCTGTCTTTGTTATATCTCTAATCAGCGAGTCAATGTCAGATAGCCTAATATGCTTCAGGGGCACAGCCTGGATGATATCGACCGTACTGTCAAAAATATCACGGCCTATTTTTATATCAACCGGCGACTTGGATTCAGGAGCTTTCTGCAATATGTATAGAGTACCCGCAGTTTCTTCCACATAGAGACCATTTTTCTCCAGCACTCCGAGTACGATTCCTAAAGCCTGGTCCGGCGCGACGGCCTGCGGCATCAGCATGGTCACCGGTTGTTTATTGTTCATCGTAGCTTCATCCATGACAAATGCAACTTTGAGCGTTTCACCAAGGGCATGAATAATGAAGTCCGCAAGAGGCATTTTTTCTACGCTAATCATCACTGGTGTATTCGCCAGGTTAAAACGCTGCGGATTGATAGGCTCTCTCACCGGAAGCTTCTTTTCGGACATAGTTTTCCGGAATACAGGAAGTTTCAAATCCTCATATTCAGGTCGTTTCTGCGCTGCCACCACATCTTCCTCTGCAGACGTTTGTTTTTGTGATATCCTTTCGAGGGTAACCGGCTTAATTGTTTTCTGTTCAGCAGCACAGCTGCAAATTATAAAAGCCATTCCAAGTAAAATACAGTAATTAATTATTTTCATTTTTTTCATTTTAACTCTTTCTTCTTAAATATTAAATAAACTGTCAGAATATTATCAGTAAACCTGAAATATTTAAATTTTATTTTCTCCTTGAAGGCTTCTGTAATAATTCAAAACTCTCCTCACATAATACTGAGTCTCGGTAATCGCGGGAATCTTGTTCCTTCCAATGACCACAGCAGGACCAGCGTTGTAAGCGGCCAAAGCAAGCGGTAGATTACCATTTAAAATCTGCAAAAGCTGCCCCAGATATTTGACGCCACCATAAATATTATCAGCCGGATCAAAAGGGTCTGCCACTCTCATTTCCCTGGCTGTAGCAGGCATGAGCTGCATCAAGCCCATGGCTCCCTTGGGCGAGACGGCGCGGGGGTTAAAATTGGATTCAGCCTTAATAACAGCACGAATAAGATTGGAATCAACGGAGTAATGCTTGCCGGCTGCAATAATTGCTGATTCATAAGTTGCAGGCTGATCACCGGAAGTTTTTCTCCAGGAGAGATCCATAATGGTTTGTTCTGTCTTAGTCTTAGCCTTTGCCGTCCTCAACGGCAGGCGGACTTTTATTCGACCTTCCGCCGGCATATTAGTATAATAGATTACGCCACCCTCATCCCGAAAATAGTAAATATCGGCCCGGGCAAATGCGGCGGTAAAAAAGATAATCGCTATTAAAAGAATCGATAGTGGTGTTTGTTTCATCTGCCAAATATCTTCAATTCAATATTTTCTTTTCCTTTTTTTAGCTTGACAAAAACATCGCCAATCCCGGTCACTACAGAACCATCGCTTAATCTTTCTCCAACACCCAAGGTAATGACAGAATTGTTATAGTCTCTAATAACCGCCTTTTTTTCTTTTCCATTGAGAATGCCAATCAGCTTATAGGGATTAGCGGGCAATTTTTTTATGTCATCCGGGGAGAGCACTGCGAGAGCACGCCCTGAATTAAATACCGTTAATTTTTTTTCCTCATTGCCTCTCATTAATTTAACTGTTAAGCTTTCTATACTCTGAACGACATATTCATCAATCATTTTTTTCCCGACAGGCACAGTGATAATGGCGCCCGTGTATTCCCGGAATACAGCTTTTTTATCATTGCCCTGTAGAACAGCAACAAGAGTATAGGGATTGGGCGGCAATGCGGATAATGATTTTTCCAATACAGCAACATATGTTCCGCCTTCTGTAAATATGTTTCTTTTTTCCAATGCCTCATACGAAGAAGCCTTTTCCTGAACCGCTTTTGTTTCTCTGGGTATGTCAGGGACGGCTTTTTTATCAATCTGCACCGTAGCTATGGGAGGCGGATTAAAATTAATCTGCGGCTTACCCGCAAAGATAAATACACCGGAAATGATTACTAAAATACTAACAATATCTACAATGTATTTCCTGATCATTTCTCTACCCGGAAAGCAGTTACCGTAATAAAATAACGCATCTCCTGCCCTGCGGCCCTGTTGATTTCCAGGGATTTCACCCGCAATGCTTTGTCCCCCTGCTCTATTGACTTAAATATATCAACAAAATCTATCGCTTTACCCTCTAAGCGAATTAAAACAGACACCTCGCTGACATTTTTCCCAACGACCGGTTCCAAAATTTCAAAATCAAGGACCATTATACCTTTTTTTTCGGCAAGTTTGAGCAACATCTCGATAACATCAGCCTGAATATACGAAAAGCGCACATCTTTCACGTAAAAATCATGGGCCAACGCCTTCTTATCCATGGCCGGTTTGCTCTTTTGTTGTGCTTTGCTTTTTTCAAATAATCGATACTGTAAAACGTAACTGTCGTAATATTCATTAAAGGTATTTTTTTTCTCGGCAACGGCACCATGCAGAGGATAGACAAAAACCCTCAACAAAACGAGGATCATGACAACATATAATCCGATTATCTTTAGTTCTTTTTTTCTTTCTGAATTTTCCATGCGTATT
>CAZIJP010000115.1:0-8621 GCA_964539615.1 uncultured bacterium | reverse complement strand
GAACTAATATACTCGAAATCTTTATTTGATATGAATGGGATTTTCTTTTTCCCGCAAGTTTTTTCAGGAAAATAATCTTCCTTCATCGCACACCACGGACATTTCGTAAGATGCAGCGGATATAAATGCAGATGATTGATCTCGCACATATCCTCATGCTCGTTGACAAACGCCATCATCGACTCGTAATTTTCCTTTAACGCATGGAACCACTCGCGCGGTGAGGGGCGCAGATCCGGTCTGTGCTGACCGTCAACGAAGCAACGACGAAACAACTCCTTGATGTTCGGCGGTATAAGCTCATACGGCAACGCATATGCGGGCGGCGATACATCAAGGTCTTCGTATTCTTCATACGGATAATATCCGGCCGATATTTTCTCGGCAGGCGTGTTCAGATTTTCGACACTCGAGCCTCGCGATGAATACGGGTGTGTGTTCAGCATCAATAATTTGAAAACAAGTACTGCAAGTGCGAACCTGTCGCTTTTCTGCCTGTCCTGAATTGATTCGTGCTTTATCACTTCCGGTGCGGAATACTCAGGCATATACACGGAACACGGGAAAACAGTTGAATCCTTGCCGTGTATCTCGAAACTGTCGCAATCGACCATCGTTATTTTACTGTCCCTGGTAGATACGAGAATGTTCTTGTCATTCAGATCGCCGATCGCATGACCTGCCTCGTGAATAGCGGACACACAACTAGCAAGGTTCAGCGCGACCACATACATATGCAGATACGTGAATCCCGTACCGAAATTCTCAAGACGATAACACGCGGATGAGCTTGCGCCGGGTTTATCGCACAGAAGATGGTATTCCTTAAAAATCTTTTTATCGATCAACGGCATCGCATATCCGATGAAGCGCGTGCATGCTTCGTCCTCATAGACCAAGTGTGTCGGCCAACAGATGGAGTAATGACCTGCCGCCAATGTCGGGTCTTTAGGCGGGGCTTCGATCATGGCCTTTATCTTTTTTTCCAGTTCTTTGGTTTTTATATTTTCGTAGGCAAGCTGCGCTTTACCGTTGGCGTCAACCTGTGTGTTGACACACGTATCATGGTAAATTTTCACGCAAAGAGGATTATCGGCAACGGAATAGACTGTGCCCTCGCCGCCGGAGCCGAGTTTGGCTGATATGGTGAATTGATCATGCTCAATGTCGTTCTTTAGATAAATCTTCATATACATCCCGACGAGGATACCGTTGTTGATTGACGTTGTCAATAGATTTTGATTATTTACTGTGCAATCAATGCCGTGCAAGGAATTTCATGCGTTGTACATCGTCAACGGTCTGCCCTTCCCAACGGCACGGAACGATCGTTTTGTTGTGATACAACGGTTCATGCACAATATCAAACGGCGAACTTTTAACTGCAAGATCGAACATCGGCGTATGCGGTACCGGACTATACTCATTAGGTATCGGAATGAACCCAAGCGAACGGATGAAATTGATGCTTTCTTCAGTCTCCTCGGCTATCTGGCCCGGCATGCCGGTGATCAGATATATTCTCACGTTCTCGTTGGGTATGCCTGCTTTTTGCAACCGGTCGGCCAGTTGTTCCATATTCTGCATGTCTGTCTTCTGTTCAGACAACGGTGAGGATCGTCGTATCGTTTCAAAGCCGAACCGCAGCGTGCCGAATTGCGCATCCCCGGCCAGTTCTGCCAGCTCATCATCAAAGAGATTTACGTGCACAGCGTTCGGGGTATGGAAAAATCCTGTTTTCCCGCTTGTAATGCAATATCTCAGAAACGGCTTGATGATATTTTCCGAATCCACTAAAAGCGCATCATCGTAAAAGGCGAAATGCCGTATCCCCGTATCATACCACGCGGTGTACTCGTCGATCAACCGTTGCAATGCTACTCCCGTGTAGACGGGTTTTATAAAACGGCTCGCACAATACGGGCAATTGTACGGGCATCCTTCCGAAACACGCAACGGAATATATTTCAATCCGGGATATACATCCCACCGCAACGGTAGCGATAATCCGCTGTTGCACGGTGCAATGTGCCTGCCTGTATAACGCTCAATAAGAGAACTCAATTGACCGTAATCATCGGTCGCCACCACATGGTCCGCTCCGCTGAACGTAACGGCATGATCGGTACACAACTTTGCATAAATCCCGCCAAGCACCACCGGCACACCGGGATAAAGCCGTTTTAACAATGTGATCGTTTCAAACACTCCGGGATACCAATACGTCATAATAGAGGTGACAAGGAACATCTCCGGCTTATCAATACCAAGTATCATCTTTTCTGCGATCGCTTCCGGCATGCCGAACCGAAAATATCGGCGTTTCATACCGATCGTTTGATACGGCTCAGGTTTCGGAATTTCCTCTCGTATGAAATGAGCACGTTGGTCGGCGCGAAGTTGATTGCCCTCCCTCAGTGAGTCGGGAATTTCAGGGTAATATTGATAAAGAAGATCGATATATGCAGCATCGATCCCGTTGGACCGCAGCCACGAATACAGCTCCATCAACCCGAGCGGTTTTGCCCAGAGATCATACGAAGTAAAGTCGTGAACCCACGGATTGATGCAGACTATCATAGCGCCTGATTATATCGCATTACCGCACGTTGACAATATAAAGTTTTATGTGTGTTATTTGACCGGCTCGTTATAGAGCATCATATCGCCGATCTTTACGGTCGGATATTTATGCCAATTCGTTTTTGCATCGTATTCTTCAAGCAGCGCCGTGAAAATGATGAGGAACACTATCGTACACACCGTCAACACAGCTTTCGGCACGGTGATCTTGATATGATGCCCTGAAACAAAAAGATATACGAAGATACCGGTCATGATCAACGTAATGATCACAATGGAATACAACGGCATATGCAGAAGATTTTGTGCAAAAACAAACTCGGTCTTATCCTCACCTTTAATAAGAAATATCCCGTAGATCAGCAAAAGAATACTTTGCCCGTAGAAGAACCCGCGTGTTATAAATGACGCTGTGCCCTTCTGTCTTTTATTGAAATAAAATGCAAGAAAGAACAACACCGTAATAAATATCCAATTGAGGAGTATCCCGCCCCAAGAGCCGATCGCATACTGCGTGACCGTAATATCATGCATCGGATATTCCTTCACGAGCGATTGTTGCGCGGGTATGCCTTGCACCCGATAAAACAAACAGTGGCCGAATTCATGAAGCGTGATCGAGGTAAAAAATCCGATAAAGGTCACAAAGAACATCGCGCATATCGATACGGTTTTTTTCACGGGAATTCTCCTTTTTCAGATAAGACAAGGCCGGCGGTTAGATGTTTCAATAAAAATGGCTCAACGCCATATTCGACACACTGTTATACATCCTGTAATTGATGATATTTGAAACAATACCTCTTAGGTGAATGTCTAACATACAACTGGGGAGGTTATTATGCGATTTTTGTCAGCAGTGGTCATTTCAGCGTTCATAGTATTAACGTGTGCTTGTGCAAAAAAGGATATCACATATAAGATCACGAAAAAAGACGGCGTATCCTATATCAAAACAACTTTTAACGGAAAGGCTACCCGCACACTAAAAGAACTAAAAACAGTGCGATTCACGGATGAATTTGTTAACTGGTATATGCATGCAACAGATAAAAAAGACCATGTTGCGGCAGTTATACAGAAAAAAAATCTCTCATACCTAACGATGTGGGATAAAGATCTCAACCGTATAGGCGAATATGAGATAAAGACCGGCAAAGGTCCGGGCGAACTATCCGGCTGGATACCCGGAATTGGTATGAATGAGAATTCACTGTTTTTCCTGGACAGCAATAAGACATCTATTGAAGAATTCGATCACGACATGCGTTTCAAAGAATCATATACCTTCTACGATGTACGCTTCAGATTTAACTATGGTAATACAAAGGTGCATCTGAGAAACGGGTTTTTTTATATTTCACCCGTTAAAAACTTTGTGGCGGTCAAAACCGATATGAACGGCATGATGATAAACAGTATTCCGCAAGAAGATCCCGATGGGATCAATGGATTTCTGAAAAATCTTAATGAACATGCTGCTGATGCCAACGGCAATCTTTATTTGATCATGATCGGCTATGAAAACAAGTATGAAGTAAGAAAATACGACCGGGATTTAAAACTCGTGTGGATAAATTCCATAGATGACGGCTTATTGAATACTCTATCATCAACGATAGTGGAATTTCCCAACGGCTCGTTTGAATTGAACGGAGGCAAAGTTGCAACCGGTATCGATTGCGACGAAGATCACATTTATATCATTCGGGGTGTAAACGGCATTGCAACATGGAAATGGGAAAATGAAACTAAAGTTCTTACGCAAAATCCTGTCCCGGGGCTTAAAAACGGATTCGTGGATGTATTCAACGCCCACACCGGTCTTTTTGAATACAGGATCGATGCGCCTTTCGTAAATACGTCACTCAGATACAAGATCAATATCATCGGCACTGATTTCTATTTTGCATCACCATTCTCCCGAGACAATGATAAAAATCCTATCACCGACAGCAATGTGTTGATCCATGCCGTGATCGATCCTGCTTTGACGATCGACAGATCATAGTAAAATATGTTGTTGAATTATTAAGGGCGCGGAAATCCGTGCCCTTTTTTACAGATCATTTTTCGTCGAGAGAAAACGTATAGGTCTTCTTTTTGGCTACGTATCGCAACGTTAATTTTGAAATGGTGAACGCGTCATTTTGAAACGATGCATCGATATCGGTAAGTTTGAATTTATCCCATTGTTCTTTAAAGGCGTCCGCTTCTTTAGCCGGGACCGGTAACGCTATTATTGTCTCATCGGGTAATCCTATGCCGTATGTTCCGGTTGCGGTGTCATACTCAAGAAGCCTGAGGCTTTCTTTCTGAATACCGGCCAGATACTCTTTCTTCAATATCTCCGTGCCGTCATCAATAAAGTCTTTTTGTTTTTGTGCCCGTTTTATTTCAGATGTGCGCTTATCATAATCAGCCTGTTTCTCGTTTTTTCCTTTGGTAAGCCATTCTTTCAATTTTGTCTCGGCATAGGCTTCGATCAGTCCGTATGTAGTGACCGACCAGATCCTGACAGAATTATCATCGCTGCCGGATGCAATGGTCTTCCCGTTAGGTGAATAAGAAACACTCCATATGCTGCCGGTATGGCCTGAAAGTGTTTTTTTACACGTTCCCGTGCCCAGGTCCCATATCTTTATGGTAGTATCTTCGCTTCCGGTGACTATATACTTCCCATCTGATGAGAATGACAGGCTTTTTACCGCTCCGCCGTGCCCGATGAAGGTTCGGAAACATGTTCCAGATGCCGCATCCCATATCTTGAGACTGCTGTCATCGCTCGCTGATGCAATATATGTTCCGTCAGGAGAATATAACAGTTTATTGATAGTGCCGGTATGACCGGTGAGCGTACGAATACATTTGCCGTCGGCTGTATTCCAGATCTTAATGGTGCAATCTACTCCAGCGGATATTATAAATTTCCCGTTTGGTGAATACGCCACGGTCTTTATACCGCCGGTATGCCCCGACAATGTCCTGACCCATGCGCCGTTCTGTGATTGCCAGATCTTTACGGTATAATCATCGCTGCCGGACGCAATGAACTTTCCATCAGGGGAATAGGCCACACTTGTCACGATACTGCTGTGCCCGTCACGGTCGGCCAGATCTTTTCGTTGCTGCTCGGTAAGCTTTGTATCGAGATTGCGGAAATTTATCGCCGTTTGATCGGCACCTTTTATGGTCAACACCGGCGTGCCGTTTTCCGCTCGCCAGATCTTTACGGTCTTAAACTCACTGCCTGAAGCTATAAATTTACCGTCCGGCGAGTATGCCACACTGGTCTCCAAAATATTATTGATCGTATTAATGCACGTGCCGTCTGATATATTCCATATTTTTAACGTAAAGTCTGCGTTGCCAACCGAAGCGATAAACTTCCCGTCGGGAGAAAAAGCTATACATTTAACGCTGCCGGTATGCCCTGATAGTAAACGAAGCTCTCCGGCTGTTATCGTCACGACCATGCACATAAACAAAAAACTTACTAATGATAATTTTAACATTATTCTTTCTCCTTCACCTTGCCGTGCTTATTATACATAAAATTTTCGCATTATAGAATAAATTTTTTTCACCATTGTAAATTGTTTTTTTAGCACAAAATATCGTTTTGATGAGCAACCGGGGTGAGCGCAAAATGCGAAGACATGATCACATTTTTAACGTTGCCCGCAAAGCAGATACAAACCCGCGTCCTACACGCAGCTGTGTGCCTTGCCCGTCCGATAACACGATAATATGATCGCTGATAACGGTTTTTTTAATTTTTTTGATCTTACCGAGCGCGACGATGTATGCTTTGTGGATACGGAGAAATTTTTCGGGGTCAAGCATCGTTTCCAGGTCCTTCAGGGTTGTTTCATATATAAACTCATTGCCGTCGGTGCATAAAAACACATATTTATCTTCTGCTTTGAAATAATACACTTCGCTCTCGGGAATGACCAATATCTCCGCCCTCGACCTCACGGCAAAACGGTTGATATAGTTACGCGACAACGCAACCGTTCTGAGAAGTTCCAGCATATCATGCGTGACCGTTTGCCTGCGGGAAAACACGCGCCGCATGGTCACCGCAAACCGCTCGGAAGAGACCGGTTTTAAAATATAATCGATCCCGTCTTTTTCAAAAGCTTTGACCGCATAGGAGTCGTAGGCCGTCACAAACACGATCAACGGCGAATGATCGATCTTTTCGAGCACTTCAAATCCGGTCATCACCGGCATCCGGATATCCAAAAATACAAGATCGGGACGTAACGACCGGATCATATCAAGGGCGCTTGCCCCGTCATAGGCCTCCCCGACAATATCGCAATCGGGGAATTCTTTCAGCAATTCTTTGATGCGGTGCACCGAATGCGGTTCGTCGTCAACGATCACTGTTCTGATCATTCGGCACCTCCACAACGGCTATCGTGCCGCCGGTATCTTTTTTCATGATACTGAATTTCGCGGCATCACCGAACGCAAGCTGCAACCGCTGCTTTATGCTGTATAAGCCGAAACCGTTGGGATTCATCTTTTCGTATCCTGCGCCGGAATCTTCCACGGTAATGACGATCTGACGATCATGCAGCACTGCGCGTATATCTACCTTCCCGCCCTTTTTCAACGGCGATAATCCGTGGATGACGGCGTTTTCCGCCAACACTTGCAGCGTCAACGGAGGAATAGAAGCATTACGGGCCGCATCATCAAGAGAGATCGTAAAATCAAGGCGATTGCCCATGCGTATCCGTTCGATCTCCAAATAATGCTGAACGATATCGCATTCTTTATGCAACGCGATCATACCGGTTTCAGGCAACGCAAGGATGCTTCGGTACAGGTCCGACACGGTGATGATCATTGTCTCGACCTTTTTAGGATCGGTATTCACAAGATCAAGCATCGTATTGAGCGTATTGAAGAGAAAATGCGGATCGAGCTTGGCCTGCAGCACGGCAAGTTTCGATTGGAGTTGCAAATGCTTCAACTCCTCGATCTCAAGGGTCTTTTGGTCTAGCCGTTCGCGTAATTTTCGATAAAATGAAAAAAACAAATGGAACAGCACGCCGATGATAAATGCGCTTACTAAAAATAATACATGCGTTTTCGCGACATACATAAAACCCTTGTCCCGATAAACGATATGTATGATCTGCAGACTCAACTCGCTGCCGACAATTGTGACCGCCCCTGATACCGCGCTCGACAGAAGCAAGCTGCGGGCCGAATATGATCGTCTGAGGTTTTTACCGACCGTATTTAAGATCGCATACGTACACAAGAAATTCATATTGGCGAAAATAAACAGCGCAAACATGATCTTTCGCAATAGTATGATATTGAGATTTGGCGACATTACGACCATGAGTAATACGATAACGGTAGTCACACCCTGAACCGCGATAAAATCTTGTATAAAGCTCTTGTTTTGTTTTGTCACCGGCATACCCTCTCAGTATAGGACTTTTTACCGTGATTGCAAGCGGAACACCTCCGAATACGCTTCATATAAAAAACTGCGGTATAAGTACCAACACTCCGTGCAACATGGCAGACACAAATACCGTTCCCGTTCGTTCACGGATAATACCGAACACCACACCTGATGCCGCCGTCCACACACCCCACGGGATCTCCAATTTCCACACACCACCGCTCGGATCAAAAGAGTTGAACATATGCGCAAAACCAAACAACAGCGATGATATGATCACCGCATATGATAAACGAAATTTCCCGATCATCAATCCGTACGGATTGACCGTAGCGATACGGGTTTGTATATATCCCCTGAACAAAAGTTCTTCTCCGAATCCTACAAAGAATCCGTAAAAGATGAGCAAGGAACACAGTTTTTCGGCTGCAACCATGGATGCTAAATATCCTGTAAACTCAAGCAGGAGCGCGCCAATCGCTATAAGCCAACGGGCAGCGATGGTCTTGTCGCCGACCTGTATGCATAATGGTACTACGATCACGACGTAGACGGCGGTAATGATCAGTGCGCCTGTCCAAGAGGTATAGGAGACGAACAT
>CAZIJP010000114.1:404-8737 GCA_964539615.1 uncultured bacterium | reverse complement strand
TACAATACAAAAAAGGAGTTGTCATGGATTGTATACATGAAAAACAAAACCGCTCCGCCTGTACATGCACTTATGTTCCCTGTCCTCGAAAAGACAACTGTTGCGCCTGCATTTCCTACCATCGGGCAAACAATGAATTGCCGGGGTGTCTGTTCTCTACGGAAGCTGAACGTACGTTTGATAGAAGTGTGGAAAATTTCATATCAGATAAAAAACAGGATTAATAATGGAGAGGGAAGGACCGACTGTAAATTTTACACGATACCTTTCCAATGAGCATATGTATTGAGCACTCGGGATAATTCATCGAGTGAATATGGTTTTACAAGAACGGCGTCAAATCCGAACCGCTTAAAATCAGCCATCACAGGGTCTTCAGAATAACCGCTTGAAACAATAGAAAATAAATCGGGGAATTCCTTTTTAACTTCCTGAATGATCTCTTTGCCTCCCAAGCCGCCCGGAACGGTAATATCAAAAACACCGATATTGTAGCCGTCTTCATTAGTACGTAACAATGAAAGAGCTTCATCGCCATCATTTGCTGTGTCTACGAAATACCCTAGAAACTTAAAATACTCTTTTGCGGCATTTCTAACCATTTCCTCATCATCCATGATCAATACTTTTCCTGATCCGGAATGCATAACGTCAAATGATACTTCTTCCTGCTCGGGGATTTCATACGATGCAGGAAGATACAAAATGCACTTGGTGCCTTTTCCATGCTCTGATTCGATGGCAATATGGCCGCCGTGTTTTTTCATGATCGAGTAACAGGTCGCAAGCCCCAAACCGGAGCCGCTCTCCTTAGT
Organism: uncultured bacterium; assembly: GCA_964539615.1. Lineage (GTDB taxonomy): Bacteria > Macinerneyibacteriota > Macinerneyibacteria > Macinerneyibacteriales > CAYRFE01 > CAYRFE01. The sequence continues at coordinate 7,922 of CAZIJP010000114.1, read as the reverse complement.
TGTGAAATACGGATCAAATATCTTAGATAAATTTTCTGGCGTAATTCCGCTGCCGTTATCAGTGATCTCAATGTGTAAATACCGGTGATTATCAAAACCTTCGGGAAGGTTGACCCCCGCACTATTTTTTGCCGATACTGAAATTATTCCACCTGTTTGTATCGATTGCTTCGCGTTGATAACAAGATTATTTATGACCTGAACAATCTGGCTGTCATCATACTCGGCGAGCCAAAGATCGTTTGCAATGGAAAAATCAATGCGTATCCCTGAGCCGCGTAAAATGAATGTGATCGTGTCGACCAATAATTTTTCGATATTTCCGACTCGCTTTACTGGCGATCCGCCTTTTGAAAATGTCAATAATTGTGAAGAAAGACTCTTTGCATGGACACACGCTTTTTCCGCTGAAGCGAGTAACTGGCAGGCCTGATTATTTTCTTTTGAATACATTTTTGCAAGACTGATATTACCGTAGATCGCAGTAAGAATATTATTGAAATCATGTGCGATACCTCCGGCCAATATACCGAGAGATTCAAGTTGTTCCGCTTTATTTGCTTCCTGTTCGAGTTTAAAACGCAGGGTCACATCACGAACGATGATGACGACACCGATTATTTTTCCAATCTCATTGTGAATCGGCGCGGCACTATATTCAACCATTTTCTGCTTACCTTGAGAATCAAAAAGCATACTGTTGCGGACAATATCAACCTTTTTCTTAGTGCGTAATACCACTGCTATGATGTTCTCATTCTTTTCTCCGGTAATTCGGTCATTCACCGCAAAAAGATCAGTGAACAAATGTCCGATAGGCGGTTCCCGTAACCCGAGCATCGATACGGCGACATCGTTTGCGAGCACTATTGTTCCTAATATATCAGTCGCAAAAACACCGTCGGTAATGGCCCGCAATGTTACAAGTAAACGTTCCCGTTCCTCGGCAAGAGCTAACTCAATTTCCTTACTCTCCGTAATATCGATCAGGATACTGTACCAATTTGCGATCTCCCCTTTCGTATCATGTACGGCCCAGGTCTGATCAAGCACCCAACGGTTGTCGCCGTTTTTGGTCAAAACCCGATATTCTTGTACATACTCGCTGCGGCCGCTTTGTTGAAATCCTCTGATCTCCTCTTTTACCCGTTTAAAGTCATCCGGATGTATGATCGATTCATAATGACGCGAGGAAAAATCATGCGGTGTATACCCGAGCCGGGAAATATTATCTGAGACGAAATCGATCTTCAGCGACCCTTGTTTTTTCCAACGGATAAACATGGTGGAGCTTCTGTTGATGAGCATCTCATACTCGATGGTTTTTTGTTTATTTTCTAAAAGCGATAGACGTGTCAGATAGCGGTTTGTAATATCCAGAAGAATACCGTCACGATATGCCGTTTTCCCGCTTTTTGTGTATTTTCCACGATCAAGGATCCATCGGATCTCACCATCCTTACGGATTATCCTATATCGAAAACTATATGAACTGTGTGATTTCATTGCTGACTCAATGGTTTCGCGTGCGGTATCATAATCTTCGGAATGTATCAGCGAATGTAAAAATCCTTCGGAATTGATTTCATCCTTCCCGTAACCGGTCATTTTTTTAATTGTATCGGACATAAAGAAATAGTTATCAGAAAAATGTGCTCCTGCTCGGTAAAATACGCCGGTAATTGAATCGATCACACCTTCATAGAGATGCAACTTTTCATTTAGTGTATGTTTTCCGGTAATTTCCATAAGTATCACTGCAACAATTCCCGGTTTTGCTGTATCGACAGGATATGCATATAAGAAAAACTCGCGAGTGGTGCCGGATATCTCAAAAAAGACAGTATCACCGATAAACGGCAATCCTTGCTTTAGTAATGTGAGTTGATGAGAAATACCGGAATGAAAAGCAGTGATATCAGCGATTTTTGCATGCTCGCATTGGTGGACATCAAACAATCTTTTAAAGACACTGTTTGCTTCAATAATACGCCCACCTCGTACATTAATGACGATCTGCGGATGTTTATCGGCAAAAGAAGTCATGACCTGCTCGAGCGAAGAACGCTGGAGTTCATTTTTTCGTACATACTCGGTTATATCGGATGCTACTCCCAACACACACGGCTTGCCGTCATGATCGTCAAAGGGAGTTTTAGAAATACGCAATACAATTTCACCGCCGTGAACGGATAGCGTCTCTTCTTCAGTTAACGATGAACCCGAAGTAATGACCTTTTTATCCTGCTCAAAAAATTTCTTTGCCTGAACGGGAGAGATCACATCAAAAAGATTCTTCTGAAAATATCCGTCATCCGACAAACCTAAGAGATCACGATACGGTTTGTTGGCATAAAGAAGCCGATTAGATGAGTCCTTTATAAAAATCAATTCCGGGATTGTATCGAGCGCTTGTGTCAAGGCATCTCGCTCGGACTTTAATTGCGCTATCTCCTTTTCGGCTTGTTCCAAACGATCGTTAAGATCTTTATGTGATCGCTGCTCTTCACGCATAGTGATCATTTAACGGTTATGATCAACCCTGAGGCGTTACATAATCCTTTTGTATTCGCATCGCCGCTTGTATAGGGTATCGAGGATATATCCTCTTTTATAAAAAGTTGAACATAGTAATACCCTTTCTTCTTTGCAGAAAATGTATAAGAAAAGGTTTGTTTTGACTGGTCGAACGTCAGGTCCCACGGCCACAACATCTCATGCTTCTTATCGGTGTAATCCGGATAACTATGCCGTGATTTGATCTCATCAGGAGTCATCGGATCGGGAAACGGATGATAATAGACAAAAATAGCGTAAAGCCCCCAATCCTTCGGGATGATCGTTCCGGTGATGGTTGTTTTTTCATTCGGAGCTACAACAATGTTCAATTCATCAAATTCAATGTACCGGTCAAGATATTCCTCGCAGTACAGTATCCGATACTCCGCTTTTCCCGTTTCGACCACATTGGTTGTGGCCAGACCGATGCCGACAAAATTGTGGTGACCGTCAACGAGTGCATCATGATGCCCGCCGCCGGGTCCTTCAGCCATAAATCCGTCAACACCCTCACGCATGATCTTGTCGAGTTTACCGGCATATTGGGCCTCGATCTGTTTACGGATCTGGTCCTTTGTGTATCCTTTAAAAGTCATCGCGCCCCATTTGGTGAACACATTCTCAGTGACATGATCTTTTCCTCCGTTGAGACCCCAGCGCAAGAAGGGCGTATTGCCGTTGATGTCCCAATGCCCGTAATAATTGTTGTCAACGCTCATCTTCGCGTGCATATTGGCAACTCTACTTGCCAAAACGTCAAACTTGACCGGTTGAGCTTTATAGCTTTTACGAAACGAATTGATATAATCGATCTGATCACATTTCATCCGGATCATAGCCTCGTCATCTTTATATTCCTGAAGTTGTGTGATTTCCTCATTTTCTTTCAATATGCGCTGAATATCTTTTTCATCATATGCACTTGCTAGTTGCACAATAACAAGAATAGCACTAATTAGAATCAAATTTTTCATAAGCTCCCCTTCCGTTATTCTGATGCAGTATAGCATGATTTGTCATTTTCGTCCAGATTCAAGCGCATTTTTTTTCTTTTGTGCATGATAGCCTTGACTAAACGGCAAATCTGTGCTTATCTTTTTTAAAACAAGGAGCGTGCTGCGATGAAAGTATTGATGCTGTTTTTGCTAACAATAATTGCCTTTGTGTATGTTTCCGCCGAGACGATCCAATTGAAAAGCGTTGCAGAAGTGATGGATGCACTGAAAAAAGGCGAAAAGGTACGCATGGTGGTTTATTACGCAAAATGTCAGCTGATTTCCGGCAATGAGATCGAGGATTCGTCTCCCGATGCGATCGGTGGTATGGACGTAGGCACGTTTGAATATTTTGCGCCGAACTCGGTACGCAACCCGAAGGGATTTCTTGCTTTTTCAGAGAACTCGCTTATCGAACACCGCAGTTACGGTTATGTTATAAATTACGTGAAGGTGCGTGTTTACGACGACAATAAAGTACAGATAACCGCACAGTATCTGAAAACCGATACCCATGAAGCGGTTATGGACGAATCATTCTACAGCATGGTCAACGACGGTAAAAACGATAAAGCAGCCGTTTACTTTTATAAAACAAAATGACCGGCTTGAATTATAACGACATTCTTACGCGGATATTTGACGACATCCGCCCGTTCTTCGGAAAAGGAACCGTTGCCGATTATATACCGGCACTAGCTTCGGTCGATCCAACTAAATTCGGCATGGCTATAACGACCGTCAACGGCGAAGAATACGTGATCGGTGATGCCGATGAACCCTTCTCCATTCAAAGTATCTCAAAAGTATTTATGCTCACACTGGCCATGCAGCAGTATGGCGAAACTCTCTGGGAGCGTCTCGGACGGGAACCGTCAGGTAATCGCTTCAATTCGCTCGTTCAATTGGAACATGAACACGGCATTCCCCGCAACCCGTTCATCAATGCGGGAGCTCTTGTCGTGACCGATGCGGTGATGACCAAAACAACCGATGCGCTGAACGAGCTGATGTCTTTTGTGAAAACGTTGTCTGGCCGGGGCTCAATAACGATCGATACAAACGTGGCAGATTCCGAACGCGAGCACGGCTATCGAAATGCGGCATTGGCTAATTTTCTGAAAAGTTACGGCAATCTCTCAAATACACCCGATGATGTGCTGTCGGTGTATTTTAAGCAATGCGCTCTTACCATGAGCTGCCGGGATCTGAGCAGGTCGTTTTTGCATCTTGCAAACGGCGGCATATCTCCCGTTTCCGGAAAACAGATCATCCACTATCGCCAGGCAAAACGCATCAATGCGCTCATGCTTACAAGTGGGCTGTATGATTCCGTGGGTGAATTTGCGTATCTTGTGGGATTACCCGGAAAAAGCGGCGTGGGAGGCGGTATCGTGGCGGTAATGCCCGGCGAGCTGAGCGTGGCTGTGTGGTCGCCCGAATTGAATGAATCGGGAAATTCCGTGTGCGGCATGAAAGCGCTGGAGCACTTCACGACGTATACGAAACGGTCGATTTTTTAACATTGCACCAAAACCCCCTTTTATAATTATTGTTTTCTCTATTTAGAATATTACTATTTATTTCAGCTTGTTAATCGGAAACCCGCCTAAGCAGGTTTTCGTTATTAATTCTATTATTTGAAAAAAAATCCGTATTGGATGCAGACGGTATCGATATCGCCTCGGCAAATAAAATTACGTCGATTGAGGTCATATCGCAGATACTTGCGCGCAGTTCCTGTAAGGCTGTTTTTTGTTCCTCGGTATGCATCGTTTAAACAGTTGTACTATTTTGAAATTATCATGACTAATCAATGATTTTTTTTGAACAATTCTTTCTTATTTTCCGTATACTATCATATGAAAGGTTTAGTGATGGAAGAAATTATAAGCCTGCCAACGGCATCCCCGGAAAATTCGGCGATAGAGACACTCATTTACCGGTGGAAAACGCCTATATACACTTTATGTTACCGGTTGACCGGTAAAAAAGACGAAGCGGACGATCTGTTCCAAGAAACCTGGATACACATCATAGAAAAACTCAACCGATATGACAGCGCGTTCGATTTTCTTCCGTGGGCAAAAATGGTATGTATCAATGTGTTCCGCGACCGCTGCAGATCCTTCAACAGATTCATCGCTGTTTTTAAAACATATTCATCAGACGAGGACTATGCCTATCACTATGAGAACGCCGTCGACGGGACAACTGATATCAATCCTTCTGAAAACGATGCAACCATGCTTCTTTTGAAATGTATCGGTTCTCTTTCGCCTTCTCTGCGCTTACCGCTGGTTCTCTTTTATTATGAAGATTACTCATATGACGATATCGCTGACTTTTTACATATCCCAAGCGGAACAGTGAAATCTCGGATTAGCCGCGCAAAAGCTGAAATAAAAAAATTAATGGAGGCTCATTATGAGTAAAACAATTGACGTAGACAGTTTGCTCAAACAAAGTAAAACTATTTCATATAAACCGTCACAGCAATGTATCGCGCAAACGATCCATACGGTTTATACCGAAAGAAAAACGCCTGTCATTTTGATCCCGCTGAGCATCATGTCGGTCAGCGCCTGTTTTACAATGTTAGCCGGGATTTTATACTTCCTGTCATCTTTACCTAAAATGTATATCATGGTGATATATTGCATATATATGTTCTTAGGGTTGTGCACAGCCCTTGTCTTCGCTCTCGGAACCGATCATTCACATAAAAAAGGAGGTTCGCTATGAATACGATATTTAAGGTGTGTTTCTGGCTCTGTATGATAGTGGTGAATGTGCTGATATTGGGCGGCTTCGCATTGGTTTTATTTAAGGGAAGCGGAGAGAATTATCTGCTTGGTGTTATTATTATGGCAATTGGGTTTATTCTGAACGCGGTCTATATGATACTTACTCCGATCTTGGTCATCAAAGACGCAAAAAACCGCGGCATGGAACCATGGATGTGGGCTTTTATAGCTACATTTGCTCCGAATTTTCTCGGTATCATTCTGTATTTCATTGTCCGAGGAAAATACACGGTAATACAAAGCAAATGTACTAAATGCGGCAATCCGATAAAGGACGACTTTGTGGTCTGCCCGTATTGCGGGAATAAACAACGCTCTTGTAAAAAATGCGGCAAACATCTTGAGCATGAATGGCAAGCATGTCCGTATTGCGGCGAGATACAGTAACATCTTCTTTTGGATCGTTGGATTCTGCCCTATTCTTTATTACTTCAAATCCTATAGAGACAGGGGAATGCCTTGTCTCTACAAAAATATGATAGCATCGGCACTATTAATGATGAATTTGCGAATTGATCTTGTGCATCAGCTCGTAACGGCTTGATACATTTGTTTTCTGAAATATATTTGATATATGGTTTTTAACGGTGTGATACGATATAAATAAAATATCTTCAATTTCTTTATTTGATTTTCCGGCTAATAACAATTTCAAAATTTCGGTTTCACGTTTACTGATGCCGTATTCAATAATAATATCATTCAACAGCGTTTCGGTTTTTTCTTCAGAGATTTGTTGAGTAGCGAGATACGGCTTGAGATAACGTAGTATCCATATTACCGGCACGCCTATGATAAATGGTATTCCTGCCAAGAAGAATACAGCAAAAAGAATGACGACAATAATCGGCACCGCTGATTTATCAATTTCGGGAGTCATGCTTTTCACGATGATCATTGATAACAAATACATATATCGTGCAAGATAGAGCCATGCGAAACCGGAAATAACTTTTTTCCATAACGAATTTCGTTCTTTCGACGCATAAAACAACATGCTGATCAAAAAAATGACCTCAACTGCAATGATGTTTTCGAATACATAATTATCCAGAATTAACGCGATACTCAACCATAATCCCATAGGTTCGCTGAATTTTAAAACGGCATATAATGGCAATAAAATCAGGCATATAGTTCTACATATACGGTCAATC
>CAZIJP010000114.1:0-394 GCA_964539615.1 uncultured bacterium | reverse complement strand
AGATCTTAAGCATTGCCCAGACCATAATACAAGATACTATGGCTAAACCTGTCATCGTGATCTTCGGAAAAACTGGCGAAAGATCAGCGATGGTATTCATATGCAAATTCACTTTGAGATACACTTTAAGATATGCAAAAATCGGGAAAATACATATCATGATCGAATACCAAAATAACGGTAAAAGAAGTTTGAATCGGAACCGTTTATACGTACCAAATATATACATAGCGCACCATAGTCCGGCTAAGGCATTCAGCAGGATATAAAATATAGTTGCATGATCTTTCAACATTATTGGATTTCCCTTCTGCTTATTCTACTGTTTTATAGAAGAATAGCCAATAGGAAAATGTTCCTATTCGTTAAAACAGGACGTTCTACCCATAGATTT
>CAZIJP010000113.1:0-8761 GCA_964539615.1 uncultured bacterium | reverse complement strand
CTAAAAATAATCCTCCGATAACCACAACCATGCCGATCACTTTTTGAAAACTGAAGGTCTCGCCGACAAGTATATAGGAAAAAAGTGCCGTAAATACCGGTATGGTGTTGGTGAAAATATTGGCCTTGCTGATACCGAGTCCGCGCACAGCCATGGTGAACAGGATGAATGTGAGCGTTGAAGCAAATACCGCCAGAAGTATAAGAGTTATAATGATCCGTGAAGACGGAAATACAGCCGGAAATGTCGGCAGGTCAAAAATTAAAAACAAAGGAAGAAAGAAAAACGCCCCTGCAGTGTTTTGGGTTTTAACGATGGTGACCGGCGAATATTTATCGGCAAGTTTTCGCACAACGATCCCGTAACCGACCCCGCTCACTACGGCAAAGAACAGCAAAAGGATCCCCTTCAACGGCGCCGCAAACGACAGGTCTTTATTGATCGACATCACGACCACCCCGCCGAATGATATGACCACACCGATAATGGCAAAAACGGATAACCGTTCCTTCAGCACAAACCATGCAACGATCGGCGTGACCACCGGTATCGTAGCGATAATGACCGACGACAATGTGGCCGGTGTATAAAGCACACCGTAACTTTCGCCGAGAAAATAACAGAACGGCTCAAAAAACGTCAGCAGGAAAAACAGTTTGTAATCTTCGGGGCGTATCTTTTCTCGTACCCGCATGAGTTTTGCGATCACCCACATGAGAGATGCGGAGATGACAAGGCGAAAAAAGACTGTCGTAAACGGTTGATACATCTCATACATAATCTTTGTACCCACAAATGAAAAACCCCAAATGATCATGGGGACGAGTGCCGCCATATAAAGATAGAATGTCTTGTTTCGCATATACCCTTTCGTAGGCCGCATAAATTCGGCTGGCGAAATATCGCTCACAAGAAATAGAGGGAAAACAGATACATGTCAAGGGAAATTACTTTTTGTTTTCATTCGGTTATTGTAATTATTCTTGCATTCAAGCGTAAATCATCGAATATTTGCTGTATGAGAATCAGTTTTAAACAATTTGGTTTACACCGATAGGACAATTATGAATAATCAGTTATTAGATAAAAATTCAATAGTACAAGAATTGCGTATGTTAAAACCTGAATTTAAACAGCGTTTCGGCCTTATAAAACTCGGATTGTTCGGTTCTTTTGCAAAAGATCAAGCACATTCAGAAAGTGACATCGATATTGTTGTTGAATTACAAGAACCTGATATTTTTGCGCTGGTACATATTAAGCAAATCTTAGAAGACGATTTTCAACGATCTGTCGATGTAATACCATTTACACATCTTATGAATACCTTTTTAAAAAACCGCATCGAAAAGGAAGCGATCTATGTTTGATAGCATTTTAGTTTAAGAAATACTTACACAAATGCTCCTTGCAATCGGTCGAATCGAACGAAGGATTTCAAAAATTTCAAATCCCAATGATTTTATTGCTTCCGACAATGGATTAGATATGCTTGATTCAATTTCTATGATGCTTATTGCTATTGGCTAAAGTTGTAAAAATCTTGATAAAATCACTGATGGAAAACTATTATCAACCTATCCGGCAATAGACTGGAAAGGTGTTAAAGGCATGAGAGATATTATTTCACATCATTACTTTGATATTAATGCCGAGATCGTGTTTACTGTTTGTAGAAAACATATACCGGAAATTAAACATGCTTTTGAGCAAATGCATAATGATATTTTGTGATTTTTTTTCTTTAAAAAACTCATCCACCAGATTTCAATCTCTTGACAATGCCTCTTTGTTCTCCGATAATCCCATAAACGATAGGAGATCCTATGAAAGCCATTGAATCCCGCAGAAGCATCCGCAAGTATCTCGATAAACCGGTCGAAGAAGAAAAATTACAGCAAATACTGGAAAGCGCCCGCCTTGCTCCATCGGGCAGCAATACCCAGCCATGGCACTTCATCGTTGTCAAATCCGAAGAAAAACGCAAACTGATCGCCGATACCGCTCACGATCAGCAATGGATGAACACGGCGCCGGTTATTATTGTTTGTGTTGGAGATATGCAGAGCAGAATAGCAGATACGGCATCACTTTTCGTAGATGAGACAACATTGCTTTTTGAATTGAAACAGATCATCCGCGATACGGCCATCGCGATCGAGCATATCGTGCTTGAAGCGGAAACACAAGGGCTTGCAACCTGCTGGGTGGCATGGTATACGCAGGATGCGATCCGCCCGGTACTCAATATTCCCGCCGACAAATTTGTGGTAAGCATCATCACGCTCGGTTATGCCGGCGAATCTCCCGCACAGCGCCCGCGAAAGTCACTGGAGGAGATCGTTCGTTATGAATCATGGTAAAACAAAAAAAATATTGCTTCTCCTTGCAAAAGGATTTGAGACCTACGAAGCAAGCGTGTTCATTGATGTGATCGGTTGGAATTTGACCGACGGTGACCATTTAACCGAGCTGTATTCCTGCGGGCTTACCAAAGAGGTCGTGAGTACGTTCGGACAGCGCATTCTTGTTGACCATTTATTAAGCGAGATCGTTGTTGACGACTGGGATGCCGTGGCTATCCCCGGAGGATTCGAGGAATACGGGTTTTACGATGATGCTTATGACGAACGTTTCCTTGAGATCATCAGAGAATTCCATCGTAAAGGCAAAATCGTTGCATCAGTATGTGTGGCTGCTCTGGTGTTGGGGAAGAGCGGTATCCTTAACAGCAAACGTGCCACAACCTACAACGTGAACCCGGTCCGCCAAAATCAGTTGCGAGCATTCGGTGTGACCGTGGTCAATGAACCGGTCGTTCTTGACGACAATATCATCACCTGCTGGAACCCGTCTACGGCTATCGAAACGGCGTTTTTACTGTTGGAGCAACTGACATCAAAAGACAACTGCGATCATATTCGAACAATAATGGGGTTCAAATAAACACGCTTATTTAAATTATAACTTCATTGCCTGAACCAACCGATAAAGCTTTATCTGATACCTTGAAAGCTATTCATCGCGGATAATCTGCGATTCATACGCTGAATATGTTGATTGGTCGCTTCATCCTTGACAATCACCGTTCACGCTTCTATCATTTTCACGTTCCTATGAGCAGGCACTGTACAAAAGGAGCATCGATGAACCAAACACGATCGCAAAAGACAGTAATTTACGTTGAACTTAAAAAAGTCTTTTCACGATTTGAAAACGTGGCATATAGGTTAGAGAGAAAATTACCATTACCAACAAAACCGGATTGAAAAAAGTATGAAACTAGCGCTTATATCAGATATTCACGGCAATTCATGGGCTCTTACTGAAGTATTGAAAGACCTTGAAAAACGCAAACCCGATATGATCGTTAACCTCGGCGATACGTTCTACGGGCCGCTCGATCCGCGAGGCACATTCGATTTGATGAAGCCGTACGCAATGATCAGTGTGTCCGGTAATGAAGATCGTATCATCACTGAGGATGTAGAAGAACGTCACAACTCTCCCACACTGCAATTTGTACGATCGCAATTACCTGATGAAGGATTCTACTGGCTTCAGGCGTTAAAAAAAACAGAGAGCCTCGATTGCGGAGCCTTACTCTGCCACGGCACACCCGATTCCGATACAACGTATCTGGTTGAAAAAGTGCTTCAAACTCACGTGGGAATTCGTGACGATGCCGAACTTGATCTGCTGTTGAGCGTTGTCCGGCAATCGTTCGTTTTCTGCGGATATAGCCATCGGCACAATTTTCTTCAGACCACTAAACATAGCATCGTCAATCCCGGAAGCGTCGGGTTACAGGCATACGATGATGACATGCCGGTTTTCCATGTGATCGAAAATTTCAATACCTGTGCCTATTACTGTATGGTTGAGCTATCCGACAATGATTGTGCCGTTGAACATATCGCCGTACCCTATGATTTCGATTCCGCCTCCATGTGCGCTGCCGCAAACGGACGCAGCGACTGGGCAAAATGGCTCAAAACGGGAAGAGCATAACAATCCCCGTTTGGCCATCAGCGCGTTTATATAGATGCAAATAACAGGAGGGTCCCATGAGCGACAAATTTTTCGATCTGGCCTACTGCGGTATTTACTGTCCTGAATGTTCCTTCAAAGTTGCCTTTGAATCAAAACGCCGTGAACACTTGGCAAATATGCCGTCAAAATACGACTCCTTCAAAGACTCAGATCTTGCCGATTGCGACTGCTCAGGATGTAAACGCCAAAACGTTGGCGGAGAATGCAGGATCAAAGATTGCGCCGTATCCCGAGATCTCGATCATTGCGGCCTGTGCCAAGATTTTCCATGTGAACAGCTTTCCGCATTTGCCGACGACGGCATCCCGCATCATCAGAAAGCTGTTGAAAACCTTAGTTTTATAAAAAATAACGGCATTGCAGAATTTTTCGAAAAAATGGAAACATCCGCTTTATGCAGTTGCGGCGAGCAACTTTCCTGGTATGTGAAAAACTGCATATCCTGCGGGAAAATAAAGACAGAATGATCACGCTCGTTCCTTTTGAAAATGCCGACATCCCCCTCTTTCTTTCATGGTTTGACGGAACGGATGCGGCATTTCTCATTCAATTCGGCGGACAAAAATTATTCTATCCGCTGACCGAAAATCAAATAATATCATTACTGGCCGATCCCGCATCATTATGCTTTAAAGCACGTGATCCCGTTAGCGGGGAAACGGTCGGCCATTGTCAATTGATGCGCATCGATACGACTAAACACACGGCTGCCGTCGGCCGCGTGCTTATTGCTCCCGCACATCGCGGACATGGATTGGGAACGGCATTGATGCGGTCTTTGATCGATCATGCAAAAAACGTTGTACATCTGAAAGAACTCTCCCTGAATGTATTTGAGTTCAACACGGCAGCGTATACCTGTTACCGTAACATAGGATTCATAGAGACAGGTTGGAAAGAACAATATTATGATTTGATCGGCCAGACTTGGAAAGCGATTTCCATGAAGCTCGATCTCCCCCATTATCAAGAAGGCTGACCATGGAAGAATACTATCGCAAACGAGCTGCAGAATACGAAGATATTTATAAAAAACCGGAACGCCAGGAAGCGCTTCGTGCGATCCGTTCTTATTTAAAAGAACCATTCTCAGGCAAAGATGTGCTGGAAATAGCCTGCGGTACCGGCTACTGGACGGAAGAATTGGCACATACGGCACACTCGATCATAGCCACCGATATCAATGATGCGGTGCTCGATATCGCCCGTGTAAAAACATACCGCGGCTGTCAGCCTGTTTTTGAGAACAATGATGCCTTTGAAATATCCATAAACGGATCTTTCAATGCATGTTTTGCCGGTTTTTGGTTCAGCCATATAAAGATTGAACAATACCGCCGTTTTTTTAACAACCTTCACCGCCACGTAGTACCCGGCGCAACCATTGTCTTTTTGGACAATCTCTACGTTGATGGATCAAGCACACCGATCTCCCGAACGGATGAACACGGAAACACCTATCAAAATCGACACCTGAAAGACGGCACAAAATTCGAGGTCGTTAAAAACTTTCCGTCGGAACACTGTTTAACCGAATTGATTATGCCTTATGCCGCATCACTTAGGTATAAAGATTTTGCGTATTATTGGGCAATAGAATATGTTCTTGGCAATCAATCTTTCATAAACGGGTAAATTGAAAACTAATGAACTAGCCCACAGTATCAAACTGTTTGCCCACCACAAGCCCACTCCCTTAAATAGAAAAGTCGAAGCTATAGCGTGTGTGAACGATCTTGCAATGACCGTTCTGCCAGTTAATCGATTGGTCGCAGGCCATCATCACGAAAAAAAATCATCAAAACATGTGCTCGAAAAACTGAAATTCATTCGTATCGGCGATGTTTTCTATGAACCGACCAGCCTGTATCATCCGACATATGAGCTTTGTCCTGAAAAAAAACAAAAATTATAAAACCGCATCTTTCTTTACACGTATTCTTGGAGTATACTGACATGATGTTAGTACCCTGTGATCCCGGCAAAACAACCGGTGCGATTGCATGAAACGCATTCCCACTATCACTTCTCTGCCTCTCTCGGATGGTAATCGCGGATATTTATATATAGTACTATAAAACAATTGGAGGATCAGCATGAAAAATTCGGGAATAAAACGCACTGAGATCTCTATTCGCCCGTTTTTGCCGCTCGGTATCGGATTGTTGATTACCGCGATCCTTTACGGCATGTTCCGATGGTGGGGCTTTTTGGTCATTTTTCCGTGGATCGGGTTATCGATCAGCATCGGCCTCCTCCTTTCCGTACATCTCAAAGGAACAAGCCGATTGCTCGGAAGAAAAGTTTCGCTCTTGATGATCTTGCCATGCCTGTTGTTTTTCGTGCCGATAGTGAACCATGAAAATTTCCAACTGGAAGGCGTAGCGCTCATCGTCATGGCAGGTTTTTTCGGCAAAGGGTTCATACATTATGCGATCGCCAAACTATTCGGTCCGCTTATCTGGCGGCGCGGTTTTTGCGGATATGCCTGTTGGACGGGAGCAGTGTTAGAATGGCTGCCGGTCAGTATTCATAACACCGCTATTTCACGTTCATATAGGAACATACGCTATCTGACACTGGCACTTTCATTGGCGATCCCGGTTTATCTGATCTTCGTGCTCTCGTATGACCCTATGACCGATTACATCAATAAACATGAAATGATGTGGATGTTTGTCGGCAACGGGATCTATTATCTCATCGCCATTCCGCTTGCTTTCATTCTCAAAGACAAACGCGCGTTCTGTAAATATGCGTGCCCCGTATCGCTTGTCATGAAACCGGCAAGCAGTATCGGACGATTGAAAGTGCGGCCGAACCAGGAACAAACTTGTATCACCTGCGGCGCATGCAACAAAATATGCCCGATGGGTGTTGACGTGATGTCGTCTATGTTGGCAAACAGACCGGTCAACGATACGGAATGCATCATGTGCGGCGATTGCAGGATCGTATGCCCCGTAGATAAAATTCGGTAAGGCGGGTATTGATTTTTCTGTCGTTCTGCGATAGTATCAACAGTACATCACGTAAGGAGGCGTTTCATGAGCACCGACGGCATTGATAAAAAAATACCCAAACATTTTTCATTAAATCTCAGCCTCAGCACAGCGTTTATCCTTGTCGTTCTGCTCACATCGATCTTTATCGGCGTTGCAACTTTTTTGGGATTGCGCAGCTTCGTGCGTGACGGCATTCGCGACCGGCTCACCGATATCGTATCCCTGAGCGTGTTGCAGATCGACGCGGTCAAACATGCAAAGATCCAAACGAGAGCCGATGAAGCATTGCCGGAATATTCCGAGATCAAAAAAACGCTTCGCCAGATCCGTGACAACAGTAAAGACCTGCGTTTTGTCTATACCATGCGGAAAAATGTAAAAGGAGAGATCATATTTGTGGTCGATGCCGAAGAGTCAGAAGCAGACGTCAGCCATGTAGGCGATGTATACAATGATCTTTCGCCGGTACTCAAAGAAGCGTTCAGCGGTATTACACGACCGATCGCCGAAAAAACCTTTGTGACCGATAAATGGGGCACGTGGCTTTCCTGTTATGCGCCGATGTTCTCGGCAGACGGCAAACTGGAAGGCATACTCAGCATCGATATGTCCGCGGTGAACGTGATCGCTTATGAACGCAGATTCCTGACAACGATCATTCTTGTGAGCCTTTTTGCCAGCATCATCGTTGCCCTTCTGGGTCTGTACATATCATCCCAGATAAGCAAACCGCTGATCGCACTTGAGACGGATATGGAAAACATCCAGCAATTTGAGCTCGATTCATCATTACCTGTCCGGTCTCGTATCACCGAGATCATTAAGATAAAAAATGCGGTTGATAATATGAAGAACGGCTTGCGGTCCTTTAAAAAATATGTGCCTGCAAAACTGGTGGCCGACCTGATACGTCTGCAAAAGGAAGCCGTGCTTGGTACGGAGAAAAAGACAATCACGGTGATGTTCTCCGACATAAAAGACTTTACGACGATATCCGAGAAAATGCCCGCCGATATTCTTTCCCAACATCTCAGCCAGTACTTCTTCGGCATGACAAAGACGATTGTCGACAATCAGGGCACGGTCGATAAGTTCATCGGCGATGCGATCATGTCGTTTTGGAATGCACCGAACGATGTCAAAGACCACACGTTCCTCGCCTGCAGAACAGCACTTTTGTGTCAAAAATTCCTTAAAGAATTTGCTCTGCAACAGCGGGCATTCAATAATCCGGAATTCATCACCCGCATCGGCATCAACACCGGCGACGCGCTTGTAGGCAACATGGGCTTTGCCGAACGCATGAGCTATACGGCAACCGGCGATATCGTCAACTTGGCAAGCCGCCTGGAAGGCCTCAATAAATATTACGGCACCTCCATACTGATAGGCGAATCGGTATTTGAACGGGTTCACGACAAATTCGTAACACGCATGATCGACGTGGTCGCCGTGAAAGGCCGCCATAACGGTACGCGCATCTACGAATTGTTGGCGGAAAAGGACGCAGCAGATCCGGCATTGATCGCTCTTACGAAAAAATGCAATACGGCGATGGCATTCTATCTCAATCGGCAATGGATCGAAGCGATAAATCATTTGAAAGAGTGTGTGACCATTGAATCGGTGGCTGCATCATGCGCGGTTATCCTTGACCGTTGCAGAAAATATGAAAAAGATCCGCCGCCGGCAGACTGGGACGG
>CAZIJP010000112.1:7449-8888 GCA_964539615.1 uncultured bacterium | reverse complement strand
ATTTGGAGACTGCAAAAAACCTTGTAATCACTGACGCAGAATCCGAAAAAGTCGTTAGAAAATACCGGCAGTCTGCAAAATCATTGCAGGTCCGGATTGAAAAACGGCGGAGAGAGTTAAACAGCGAATATAAAAAGCGTACTGATGAAGCCGCAGCCGCAATAACATCCAGGATTGACGTTGTTTATCTCGATCTTGACGCAAAGGTTAAAGAAGTTGAAGCGGCCAGGGAAGCCAAGAGAATCGAAAAGGAAGCTGCTGAGATAGCAGAGAAACAGCGCATAGAAGCAATTGAGGCCGAGCGCCTTGCTATCATTGAAGCAGCCATGTCCGAGCTTGTAACGGCTATTAATGCAGGTCTGCAATATAATTTGCCAGCTAAAACAATCAGTGAGCATTGCATCGTTCTTTCTCAATTTGAGATCAAAGAATCTATTTACCAGGAGCGATATCACGAAGCACTTGCAATGCTTGAAAAAGGTATTGCTGATACTCAATCTGCTCTTTACGCCAGGGAACGATTTGAAGCAGACCAGGCAGCTATTGAAGCCGAAAAAGTCAGAATTGCAGAAGAACGGGCAGCATTTGAGGCAGAACTCAAAGCAGCAGAGGAACGGGCCATGGCAGCCGCTGTTGCAGAAAAACAAAGGCAAGAAGCCATTGAGATTGAATTGAAAAAGAAAGAAGCCGAGAAGGCCGCAGCAATTGCAAAAGAGCAGGAAACGCTTAGGCAGGAACGCGAAGCCATTGAAAAAGAAAAGGCAGCAATGCTTGCAGAAAAACAGGCCAAGGAAGAGCTTGAAAAAAGGGCCGGCCAATACGCTTCGGATTGGGATTCAGCACATGTTGAAAATGATCTTTTCGACAAAGCACGAAAAGAAAAGCTGATTGCAGATAAGGAGCGTGCGAAAGTCATAGCGATTGACAAAGAGTTTCTTCAAAAAATAGTTGAAACACTGCAACCTCCTGAAATTCAGACAATAACATCCGTTCTAAAAACAAAAGAGGCAATTGACATCTTTTTAAGTTTCGCGAATGGCTGCAATTTGGTTGCTACAAAATTTAAGGTCGATGTAGAAAACTTGGCGTAAAATAAAACTAAACGAAAGGAATTTTACCATGGAAAAGTTTAACGAAGCATCTGTTATTGAATTGAGATCAGAAATTGAATCAAAGTTTCGTGAGTTTATGATTGACTCAGCAAAACCTACGGTTAAGGCAGCCGCAAGGAGATCAAGACAGCACACGTTAAAGTTGGCTAAGTTGATGAAAGAATACCGGGCAATAAGCATCAAGTAGCACACCAAATCATGGGCCGGATATCTAAATTTGGTGTCCGGCCTATGCCTAAAGCAAAAAAGGGAAACAACAAATGAACATAAAAAAAGCAATATCAGCAGGGATCGTAGCGGCTATGATATCCGGGTCAGCAATGGCAG
>CAZIJP010000112.1:6082-7349 GCA_964539615.1 uncultured bacterium | reverse complement strand
TAGACAAAGCAGCTCTTTGGGAATCAGTGAAGATCTGCTTCGCAAACTTGTCAGGAGACGGACGGTATATCTGGGCCATGCCGGAAAAGGAAAGGCATATTCGGTCAATCCAGCAAAACAAGTATTATTGGTCTGTTATCTGCAAATTGATATCAGATCATACCGGTTACACCAGCGACGAAATTCACCAGATCCTTGCAGAGCAATTCTTATCATACGAAAAAGATGGAAGAACGTTCGTTCAATCAACAACTAAGCTCAAAACTACTGACTTTGAAGCTTATATGGAAGAGTGCAGGCGGTGGGCATCCATGGAGTTGCAAGTATATATCCCGCTCCCGAACGAAGACAATTCAAATTATTATTACGAAATGAAAGGTAGGGAATGAATCAAAAAACAAAGCCGATCCGTGACGATAAATACCTGGCCTGGATCAGGACTCAACCGTGCGTTGTATGCGGAGCCGGGCCATGCCAGGCAGCTCACCAACGGTTGTTGTCGGGTAATACAGCTTCAAAGCCGTGCGATTTCCATACGCTTCCGAATTGCAATTCCTGTCATATGGCAGAGCACAGTAAAGGCGTTGTGACGATGTGGAACGAGCGGTATTGGCGCAAATTCAAAGATAAGCACGAGTTAAGAGAATTTTTGGGCTATCTTTGCAATCAATTCAAAGCCCGGTATGATAAGCTCTAAAAATGAAGCGCCGGGCGAATTGGCCAGGCCCGGCGCTTGGAGGATAACGATATGGAAAACAATGCGTATATGTGGCATCAATCTGAATATAACAGCGTTTTTAATTTGGCGCAAGAGTTTTTTTAATGAAGGATCATAACCATGGAGAGCACCAATGTCGCCGATGGAACGTACCAAAAAAGCACTTAAAGATGCAGGTGTCATTCACTGGATTGTCGAGCATTACAATCCATGGTCAAAGACCCGGCAAGACTTGTTCCACATAATAGATTTGCTTTCCCTGGACAACGGAGTGGTTGGCATCCAAATATGCGGCAGCGACTGGATGCCACATATCCGTAAAATAACCGAAGAACATGCAGCCTATACCGTCGCCTGGTTACAGCAGCCTGGCGCACGGCTGGAGCTTTGGGGATGGCGCAAAGTCAAGAAAAAGCGCGGTGGCAAACTTATGATTTGGAAGCCGAGAGTTGCTGATATCTTGCTTATAAATAACGAGCTTGTAGTCGAAGAGCGCGACAGTGAATAAACTCTCTTAACTCAACGCCCATGTTTTTGCTTGACATGGGT
>CAZIJP010000112.1:0-5982 GCA_964539615.1 uncultured bacterium | reverse complement strand
CGTAACGAAAAAGGCAAGCAGGCCAGGCAATATTTTATTGAGTGTGAAAGGCGGTTACGCGCTCCTGTCGCAATGACTCTCGAAGAACAGTTGGTGAAGTCTGCTCAAGCATTACTGGCATTGCGCCAAGATATGAATCAAATAGCCATATCTCAAAGAACGCTTGAGGATAAGGTTGATGCATTTACGGCAGGTATGGAATACTATTCAATTGTCGCTTTTTGCAACATCAACAAGGTAAAAGTAGACCTGAAAGAAGCCGCCAAGATGGGATCAAAGGCATCGAGAATTTGCCGTGACAATGGGTACACCGTCGGGAAAGTTACCGATCCGCGATTTGGAAGAGTGAATACATACCCGGTGTCTGTGCTGGAAGAGATTATCAAAGTTGGTCCTCACGACGGTAAACCGTGTCTCGGGCCAGGCTGCCCGTATTGCGACGAAGACGAGGCTATGTAAAATATAGACACCCATGCCGACTATTGACATGGGTGTTTTTTTGCTTTATGGTGTAGTCGTAAGCTTAAATTTAAAACAAAGGACAGCACAAATGGAAATTAAAAACAAGTCAGGGCGGAAAAGCACGGAAATGTTTAAGAAAAACGTCGAAAATGTAAGGCGAATATTTGAGTCTAATCCAGGATTGACGCAACGAGAAGTAGCAGAAATGGTTGGCCTTCACGTTGTTACTGTCAATAAGATTGTCAAACATTTAAGGGAAAATAAATGAGGTTTTGATATGGAAAAGTTTATTTTAAGAGATTACCAAAAAGCAGCTGTTAAAGCTGGTCTTGAAATTATTAAATCCAAAAAAAATGGGTTGTTGGTTTTGCCTACAGCATCTGGGAAGAGCCTTGTTATAGCTGAAATTGTTAAAAAAAGCGGCCTTAAAACAATAGTTCTTCAACCATCGGTTGAAATATTGAAGCAAAACCTTGAAAAGTTAAAAGCTTTCGGCATGACAGATATAGGTATTTTTTCAGCTTCAATGGATGAAAAAACAATTGGCAAGGTAACTGTTGCTACTATCGGATCAATCTCAAAACATGCTGCGCTGTTTAAATCTTTTGGTTTAATAATCGTAGATGAGGCGGACCTTGTAAACTCAAAAGGTGGTCAGTACGAGGACCTTATAACAAGCCTTGGGATACCTGTCATTGGAACAACTGCCACGCCGTACAGAATGAAATATTATATTAACTCTTTTGGGAATAAAGAACCGGTCGTAGAATCAAGAATCTTAACAAGGACAAGGCCAAGAATTTTTAGCACAATAAACCATATAACACAAATCCCTGATATGTTTAAAATGGGTTATTTGAGTCCTTTGAAATACGATATCATAGGATCGTATGATAGTAGGAAAATAAAAAATAACTCTACGGGCCAAGGATATGATGATAATTCGCTAATGTCATACAATAAAGCACAAAACATTGTGAGTAAAATAGTTGAAACCGTAAAAGCTTCAACAGCTAACCACATACTTGTTTTTACACAATTTAGGGAAGAATCAGAATCTGTTATAAAAGAACTAAAAAAATATAATATAACTTGCAAAGAGATATCAGGAGAAAGCAAAAAGAAGGAAAGGGATGATATCTTAAAAGAATTTAGATCAGGTAAAATATGTGTTGTAAACGTTGGTGTGCTTGTCGCAGGGTATGATTTTCCAGAACTTGACCATATCATTATCGGGAAACCAACAAAATCCTTACGATTGTTTACTCAAATTTGTGGCCGTGGGTTAAGAGTGGCAAAAGGGAAAAAACATTGCCTGTTATCTGATTTGTGTGACAATGTTACTCGGTTCGGAGAGATAAATTCTTTTGTGTTTGAAGATATATCCGGCAAAGGGTTATGGCGTTTAAAATCAAATAAGGGGTATCTCACAGGTGTTAATTTGATAACTGGTATGGACCTTGAGGCAAATAGAAATAAGATTACAAAAAAAGAGAATGCAACAGAAAAATCAGGGGAGATATTGATCCCATTTGGGAAATACAATGGGACAAAATTACATAAATTAGACTTAGATTACATGATATGGTGTGCTGAAAATTTTGATGAAGAAAACAAATGGAAAAGTATATTTAAAAACGAAATTGATCGCAGAAAAGAGGTTTAAAAATGAAGCTCTTTCCATGCTGCCCATACTGCAAACAATCCACCACCATTCAACTATTAACATGGGCGTTTTTACGGAATGCCACTTTAAAACGTTGATACAGATATCAAAATCAAAAAGAAAAGAAAAGTTATGTTGAAAAATAAATGGCTTTGGACAAAAGCAAAAGTAACACACACTTTTAGGCCGTGGGACAATGGTACTGAAAAATACAAAATAAAGGTGGCTGCGTTAACAGGTGGATCAAGCAACCTTGTTAAGGTCAGGCACTATTTAGGAGATAACGGAGAGCGGAAAACTACTGTTGAAATTGTCGTTGATTGATATTCCCCTGACATTTTATTTTGCTTTGGTGTATATAATCAAACATAACATTAAATAAGGGGACACCAATGGAAAACGGACGTGGGACGGGTGGCATTATTTACGCACAAAAGAATAGGGAAAAAATAAAAAAATGGATAGAACTTAATCCTGAAAAAACAATCGCTGATTGCGCAAGGGCTTTGGGGTTGACATGGCCTACTGTAAAGAAGCACGTAGTTTCTATTCAGAAAGGGGAATAAATATGGGACACAAGAAAAGGAAAAGCTTGTCAAAGAAAACACGGTTCGAAGTTTTCAAAAGGGATGGGTTCCAGTGTGCATATTGCGGACAGTCGCCTCCATCGGTTGTTCTTGAAGTTGATCATATAGAACCAGTGTCAAAAGGAGGATGTGATGACCTGTCAAATTTGATTACATCGTGTTTTTATTGCAACAGAGGCAAAACTGACGTTCCTCTTTCTAAAATTCCATCAAAACTAATTGACAACATTGAGGTTTTAAAGGAGAAAGAGGACCAATTAAAAGAATATAGAAAACTGATTTCGGCAATAAAAAGAAGAGAAAAAAGAGACATAGAGATTGTTACCAAGATATTCAAAAACAAATTTACTGGACATACCTTAACAGATAATTTTAAAAATGGAAGCCTTTTAAAGTTTCTAAAAAAACTACCTCGTCATGAAGTTGAAGATTCAATGAATACGGCATGTTCAAGGATACAAGATATGGATGATGCAATAAAATATTTTTGCGGTATTTGTTGGAATAAAATAAAAAACGGATACGAAAATGAATAAAGATATCCGATTATCAATAGATTTCATAACACACAGAAAGAGGAAAAAGCTTCAGAAATTATTAGGGCCATCAGGCGTTTTGTCTCTTATCGACCTATGGCTTTCAACGGCTCGTCAACGACCGTCTGGAACGTTAACTGGGTATAATGAAATTGACATAGAATTAGACGCAAATTGGGATGGAGAAAACGGGGTTTTTGTAAAAACACTTATTGAACTTGGGTTTATAGATGAAATAAACGGAACATATCATCTCCATAATTGGTCTGATAGACAAGAATGGGTTGTCACTTCAGATGATCGTAGTGACAAAGCAAGATTTTCCAGGCTTGCAAAGATAAACCCTAAAGTTTTCAGTGAGTTAAAAGAAAAAGGGGTTGATAAAATATCGAAATATGATTACAAAAAACTAACCGAAACGCCAACGCACGTTAACGAAACGTTAAACGAAACGTTAACGGTCGTTAAGGAGGCATTAACTCCTGCTCCTGCTCCTGCTCCTGCTCCTGCTCCTGCTCCTGCTCACAACGCTATAATAAATACCCCCCTACCCCCCAAGGGGAAAGATGTGGAGTTAAAAGATTTTCTTCTTAAAAACATTCCAGAAGATATTAGCTTTCTTAAAAACAACTTTCTTGAGTTTTTTAAATACCGTCAGCAGAAACCAAAATCAAAGCGGTATCAGTCAGAAATAGGTATAAACGGCCTTTTTAGAGACATTTGCAATTGTATCGCCGTAGGTCATCCACCTGTTGAGTGTTTAAACATCGCAATGGAGCGCGGATGGCAAACCCCGTCTCCCGATTATTTCAAACCTGAGATGTTCACAAAATTAACAAATGGCACAGTCCAAGAAACAAAAGAACAAATATTAAAAAGGCACGGACTATCAGCATGATACTCGATAACGTACCGGCACACAGCATAGAGGCAGAGCAAAGCCTTATAGCGACTCTGATTATTGATAACTCACATTTTAGGTTTTGTGATTTTTTAAACCCAGAAGATTTTTATAAAGGGGGGCATCAAAAAATTTACAGGGCCATGATAAGTATGCATGTCATGAAAGAACCTGTTGACCTCGTGACATTGGCAGAATACCTGCACAAAGATGGCAATCTTGAGTTGATCGGCGGCCCGGCATATCTTGTGAACGTGGTTGACAATTCGCCGGCATTTAACACAGAAAGCTATGTAAAAATAATCAAAGAGTGTTCATTGACGCGCCAAGTCAACATGAAATGCCTTGAATTGATTTCGTCAAAACTTACCGGGAAGGAACTTGTCGAAAAAGCACAGGCAGACATCTTGAGCGTTGAGTCAAGCACCCGGGAAGACAATATCAAAGCCGTCAAGGATATCGTTATCCAGCATATCGAACGACTTGAAAAGGCAAACAATACACGGGAAGGTATGGGGTATAAAACAGGTTTCCCGAACATAGACAATTCTCTGCGGGTAAAAGACGGAAAGCTGATAATAATCGCCGGTAGACCGAAGATGGGGAAAACCAGCCTTGCTGTTACCATTGCAAAAAACATGGACCGGATGGGGGTCTGTATCGGTTTTCTATCAATCGAAATGCCTGAATCAGAAATTATGGATCGGTGGCTATCCATGGAAAGCAATATCGACTCTTCAAAACTCGGGAAATATAAGAAACTCAGCTCTCATGAAATACAAACTCTGAACGATGCCGGGTCAGTATTTTATAATAGCAACATCCTCCTGGACGAAACAGGAAGCCTCGATATATCAGACGTTGAGCGTAAGTGCCGTATTTTGAAAAAGATGGGCGCACAGGTGATTTTCATCGACCAGCTTTCACAAATCGGGAATAGGCAGATAAAAGCCGGGGAGGCAACGTCGCTTTATTCTGAGAATTGCACCAGGATTGCAAGGCTGAAAAAGGAACTCAAACTCCCCGTATTTTTACTCCACCAGCTAAACAGAGATATGAAGACCAGGCAGAACAAAGAGCCGATAGTATCAGACCTCAAGCAATCTGGGAAAATTGAGGAAGATGCTGACGCGGTTATTTTTATTCATCGTCCAGAAGAGTACGAATCGGACCAGTCCGCAAAAGCAATACTTCATGGAAAGGCGGTGCTGATCCTGGCATTAAACCGCTCAGGTCCGACATATCGGGACGACAGAATAAGGTTTTCACACGAGACGACATCGTTTCACCAGGAATCATTTTGATAAGTGGTTCGTTGTTATGGATTGCGTTAGTTTTTTGGCGCATAGGCTTTGTTTTTGAGGCTTGGCCTATACGGATATATCAACCTGATATTAACCGCGCTTAAATCGAAAATTTTAAAGGAAAGGTATTACAATCATGAAAATTGGATTCAACATTTCCATTGATGTCTCTAAGCTCGACAAATCACGGTTTTACAAAGGCAAAAAAGGCACATACGCAAAGCTTACGTGCTTTATCAACACAGAAGAGACAAGCCAGTTTGGCGACCATGGAACAATCACGCAAGAGTTGTCGAAGGAAGACCGGGATAACGGAGTTAAGCTCCCGATCCTGGGCAACGCTAAAATTTTTTGGAAAGATGGGCAATCCGGACAGCAAAGTAAAGGCCGGCCACAGCCACAAAATAATCAGAACAACGGGTATGATGACGGGTCTGGCAGTATACCATTTTAGGTGTTGACAAACATGAGGTTAAAGTATAAATAAAATCATTGTTTGTTTTACTTATAGATAAACCCACAAAAA
>CAZIJP010000111.1:0-9121 GCA_964539615.1 uncultured bacterium | reverse complement strand
AAGACAAAGATACTTGGCAAATAGGCGAAGCAAAAATTTATGCAGAAAGAAATTTACCTAACCCGATTGTCGTAGGGAGCTATCAAGGTGTTTCTGAGCTTTATAAATTTATAAACAATTTAAAAGCTGAAAACAAAAAGCTACGTGAAGCTTTAATTGAATGTCCTATTGTGGGAGAAATTCACAGGGATTCAAACGAAAGATTTAAAGAATGGAATTTAATCCATAGAAATACTATTAAAGAAGCACTAAAAGAAAGTAGCACCTAGTTCTTCCATGATCTAAGCACTACCAAACCCACACAATTAAATCATGTCATAATGGAGTATCGTGTCAACAATTACTGAAAAACAAATAGAGAATCAATTACTAGCATACTTAAGAGCCAGGAAAATATTTGCATGGAAATCTCAGACTGTAGGAGTGTTTGATCCTCGTAAAGGTATCTTTAGAAAATCAAATAACCAGTATCATATAAATGGAGTTTCCGATATTTTGGGAGTGTTTGAAGGAAGATTCTTGGCAATAGAAGTAAAGAAGCCCTACGTATCCAAAAAGACTTTAAGAATTAAAAGCAGGACACAAGAAGAGTTATTTAAGCTCGCAAGCCCTGATCAGGTTACCTTTATAAATACTATTAATGATCGTGGTGGGGTTGCTTTTATTGCTGACTCTCTAGAGATAGTTCAAGAACAGCTAGAGCTTCGTAGGCTTAAATCCCAGCTTTAAAATAATAGCTTCAAACATTTTAATTTTTGTTTTATCACCATTTATTTTGGCTTCTAAGTACTTTTCTTGCCAGTAGTCAGCTTGCTCTTTTTTGGTTAATGCTCTTTTACCTTGTCCCTGACTCATTAAGTATCCTTTCAAAATCATCTTTATGCATTGAGAAAAAGTCTTCAAAACCATCGGAACAGATTGATATAAATTCAAACTTTCCGTTATTAAGCTTTCTATAAAGCCCGTAACTTTTAATCTCTGGTGCCTTGTTACAGATTTCTTCAGGTATAGCTATTCCAAGCCATATAGAAGCCCTAATCCTGCTTCTTGATACGCAACCTTGGCAAAGACTCAACAACAGTACCAAGCCCACTATTCCTACCACTGCGCTCTTCATCCTCAAGCTTCCTTTGATCTTTTAGTTCCAAAGACTCTTTTATGATTTTTTTATTAATCTCAATAAGCCGTGATTTTTTCCATCCTAAATAATTCAAAACGAAAAGCTCTACCCACTTGTCAATAACAGGGATGGCTTTTAATAATGAAAAAAGAATAGCAAAAAATTGCATTACTCAGCTTTCTTAGTCAGAAACTCTTTGGCTTTCTTTAATCCGTTAAAAACTAGCTGAAAAACAGAGTTTGATTTAACGCTTGGAATAACTGCTAGCAGTTCAGATACGGCAAGCAATGCCACTAGAATAACTTCTTTATGTTCTACGATAGTATTAATCACTTTTTACCTTCCTTTATGTCTCTACCAATTTGTACGTGTATATGTAAGTTAGCACCTTCACCATGAGCAACAACAAACTTTCTCTGATCACCTGAAACTAGAGCTCCATACCTGCGATATTTAGCATCAAATAGAATTAAAAAATCAGCAAGCTTGTCAGGCTTCCAATTGTTGCACCTAATATCAATTGCTCTTCCCTCTCTATGGGTAGAGGACTTTCTGCCTACTGCTTTGTCATGCTCGATAGTCGTAAATGCTTCCGTAATAACAATGCTCTCTAGATCATACTGTAAAGACCAGTCATTCATTTCTAAAGCTATGCGCTTAATAATTGATGATACATTTTCAAATGATTTTTCTATTTCTTTAGTTTTAAACTTCATTTGTTCTTTTTCTTTTTAGTGATGATATTTTTTCAGTGTTTAATTTTTCTTCTGACATATTGCATCCATGGCATTTAAAATAAAAACAACTAATAGAGGCTGTTAAAAAATTACATACCGCAAAAAATAGTTGCACCTATTTTAAATTCATCATCAAAAGAAACAACTTCTTCTTTTTGATATTCAGGATTTTGATTTTCATCAAATGCTTGATATCCATTCTTGTCTAGCACTGGAATTTGAGTTGTTAATATTACTTTTTTCTGAATGACTAAGTTTTTATTTTCATCAAAATAATAAAACTCAGGAGCGTTTTTGATTACAGAATAATATGCAATTGTTATTTTTTTTTCATTAGCATTTGATTCATTTATTGCCGTATCTATTAAGCTTTTATCAATAATAGTTGACCATAGACCTAAAGCAAAATTATCAACAAAAATAATAAACATTTTGTTCCTTAAGAAATTTCGTTAAACTCAACATAATCTATTATTAAATTTTTTCCTGTTGCTGATGCTAGGTCAAGACCTATAACGTCTCCCTGCTTTAGTCTTGTTTTTAAAGATACCTCAGTAGATGTTCCGACAAATCCAATATTGGCCTGCGATATTCCCTCAAAGCCAGCATTGCAATAAACTTGCAATTCATCACCTGCAAAGCATGGAACATTTGCAGTTTGAACCACGATATTGTTAGGAGCAACTGCTGTTATAAGAAATCTAGTATCACCAGACGAAGTAACGCATTTAAAAGTATAAACTGCGTTACCTGCCGAACCATCGTTTCTTGTTACGTTCAGATAAACAAGGGTGAAATACACGTTAGCCGGGACCGTGTATTTTGTTGAGGGTGTTGCTGAAAGATTTCCAGCCCCAGTACTCCAGAGAGTACCTGAGTCTGGATTAGAGATAATCATTTTGCCATTTTTTAAAACACTACCCTTGCTTGATCTTATAAGCACTTCTGCATACCTTCCAGCAGATGGAGTATAATAATCATAAGCCACGCCGCTTGCTGCTGGCTGAAAATTAAATGGAACTATATAAGGTGCTGCCATATTACTCTCCGTATACCGTGATTAAAAACTTGCTCATAACTCCACTTGTAGGAAGTTGAGTCAGATCTAATCGTAAATAGTTGCCAACAGAAATACTTACTTTTGTTGGATCAAAAACTTGATTAGTCGATGTCTCATAGTTCACAGCTGTTGCAAAATTAATGCTTGGCTTAGTTGTGAAAACTGTTGAGAATGATGGCCCGTCTAAGTTTGTTGTGCTTTTTAAAATATCAGCCTGAAAAGTCCCTGTTAATGAACCTTTCTCAAAAATCTGAATAAAAGCACTTGTAAGGGTGAAGTTATCAACAGATTTATAATAGTAGATCCCTGTAGCCGTCTGGAACGATGAAGCATTAACACAATAAAACTCAATAACCTTAATCTTTGGAGCCGAAGCTTCAACTGCATTGACCCTAGTATTCAAGTCGTCTAGATCGTCCTTAACAACGTCCCATAGGTCTTTTTTGACTGCGCTTCCTACTTGGATCGCTGAAGGGTTAATAGTTGTAAAAGCCATTATTATCCTATTAGATTATTGCCTAAACCAGTTTCACTACTATTTTCAGGCGTTCTAGTTTCATTGTCAACGATGAAGCCATAAAGCAGCTTTTCATCATCAGATGCGCTTGCATAGTTCGGTGTAGTGTTTTCTGCTATTGACGGAACTCGGTTAAAAACATTTCCAAGATCTGACAGTGTTAGCTCTGTGTCGTATTGAGACCTTTTAACCCCTGTTACGATACTTATTCTTCTCTTGTCACCTTGCCCGAATCTTGCAAATAAACGATCAAGCTTTAATGTTAAAAGGCTCCCGACTGACTTTAAAAAGAAGTTCATTTTCCCACGAAGTACTATTTTAGTCTTACTTAGTGAGTTAAAGAGGGCAAGTCTCTGAGCTATGATTAAAGCTTTAGAATCATCATATAGGTATACAGTTTTCTCTAAGGTATTTTTAAGCTTTAAATAATTATCAACAAACGAAGACTCAAAAAGAATATTACTAAAAGCATCCTCTCCACTAGATTGATCCGTAAACGGCTTATAATTTAGAGAGATTTTATTGTAGTAAGCTCCAACAGAGTCAGCATTAAACGAAATAATATCATCATCTGATACCATTTCAGGGATACTAGTCTTGTCTGAGTTTAGAATCGAATAAGAAATTAAATTATCGCTATTAATAAATAAAGCCCCGAACACTGACTCATTGATTTTAGTCAGCACATCTCTTGCCTTTTCTGGTTTGTCCCCTATTTTTACAGGAGTTATTAGAGAGAGGGTGTAGTCACAGTCAGCAATGGCCTTATCAAAACTTGCTGAGTCTATTGATGTAAACCCAGCATCATTTACTACAATATCTTTAACTGCGTCCGAAGCTGTTTTTATCCATACTCCATCCTTCTCCATTCCGAGACAGTTAACAGTTATTAAAGAATCATCATCTATAAATGTAATGTTTTTAATATAGGCAGTTTGAACTTCTGTTGATCCGGTGTAGGGTGATCTTAATATTATTTCTTGCTCTTTAACATCTGCAATTTCATAGTAATCATTCTCACCTGAGATATTTGTATTTTTTCTTATCCTGTCTCTAACCTTAAGTGCACTTCTGAAGTCTACTATACCAGAAGTTACAAGTGATCTTGATCCGCTTGTAAATTGCAGGGATACACCTAGTATTTTCTCATTGGTTACATTAAACTCAGCATCTTCATTAAATTCTATATATGACTCTGTGCTATTCGTATAAGTCCAGTCTCTTTCGTAGATCATTTCCTGAAATCCGAAATAAACATTTTGGACAGGAAGTTTTGTAACAATATCTCCCTCTGTAGGGATAGGAGAAACGGCTGTCTGAGTTACTAACTCAAGCCCTATAATTCTACGAACTACGACAAAATCACCATTAACAATTAACCTGTCCCCAGCGAAAATGTCAGTTGTGTCGTTTAAAATAAATCTATTATTTGATTTTACGTTAGCTATTGTTGTTATAGGCTCTCTAAGTTTGTGTCCTGCGATATGCCATTTTCTGTTATTCCTCCAGTAATGAACCTCTGGGTTAACAATATATGAAAGACTATTAACTGGCTCCAAGATCTCGTCAGCAAGAGTAAGTAAAGTATCAGATGATATAGAATCAACCTTTCCTGTTACTTGTACTCCATTTACGTTTATTTTAATTAAATCACCATTAGAGAGATCCGATAAGAATTGAGTACCAGTACCAGTAACAACATTTCTTTTTACTTCAGTATTTATAATTGTAAAATTCGAAAATGATATTGTTATGAAGTTAGTTAACGTTAACTCAACATCAGAATCAACATATTCAATCTTATAGTTATACTCTGTTAATCCATTTTTAAAGCGTATACTAGAGCCTTGCTGTAATTGTGATAGAAAAGATGTTCCAATACCGTAAACTTTACTATTCCCACGTGAAGAATTTTTAGCTGTAAAGGAAGTAAATGATATTGTTATATTGCTACTAACAGTTAGTGACGTAGCTGAAGCTATCGACTCAACAGTATACGTGTAAACTGCAAGCCCATTTGTTACTCTTATTTTATCATTAATCGCTAGGGCACTTGTAAAGTTTGTACCTGTCCCAGTAATAACTCTTGTTCCTATCGTTCCAGAAACTGTACCACTAATGTCATTGGCCAGATATGTACCAGATGCTGTACCCGATAGGTTCGCAAGACTTGTGTCGATAGTAATAGTCCCAACACCCGGAAAGCCGTCTTTTACTAAATCACAGCCAACAGTTTTTACTTGTTTAACTTGACCGTAAATTCTTCTTTTTGGGCTTCCAATTATTGAGTCAGCTATTACACCGTCAAGAGAAGAAAAGTTTTCATGAATAATCTGGTCTCTTAATTTAAAAACAAAGTCCTTAACCTTAAAAGATACTGTCCCTGGGGTATAGTCCTTAGAGTCTATCACTCCATCAAATATCTTTTTAATTTCTCCAAGCCCTAAGCCTTCAAACCACGCATAAAATACAGCTGACTTATTCTCCCATATCATTGTGTCATAGAGAGAATCAAAGAAGCCCTGGTTTATTAGAGTGATACTTGAGTTAGATTCTAAAACTATTCCGGTAGCCTCATCGTCAAGCTGTTGCCCTAATGATCCAATAGAATTAACCAATGGGAGCCATTCAACTTCTTGTCCTGTGCTTAAATCCCAAGGAAGTATTAAAGGCTTATTTGAAAAGAAATGACGATATCTTATATTTAGATCATTAACCTGTTTAGGATTAACGCTTCCTGTAGTTCTAACAAAAAGCTCTTTAGTTTCTATTTTATAATAAAAAGAACCAGCTACTAATGACGCTTCAGAATAAACCTGTGTTAAGTTTGTACCGTTTTCGATAACGCCAGAAACAAAAAACTCTACCGATCTTTTATAAATGCTTCCAGATACTAGGGCAAAAATTCTTGCTTCTTTAACTGACTCAAGAGTAACTAGGTTTATCTTTTCGCTTGCTGTCTTTCTAGACTCTTCTTCAAATGTGCTCATGATAATTTATTAACTATTAGTGATATAATTGAACCGATTACAGAACTAATTCCAGCAATTTTTATTTTAAGACTCATCATCTCTGTTTTAATTTCTTTAACATCAGATTGTACTTCTTTAATTTCTGCAAAAAGTCTATTACGCCACTCTTGATCATTGTTCATTTTACATTCCTTCTTCAACTTCGATGCTTAAGGAATAGCGATTAAAATAAGTATTTGTAATAGTCGGAATAGAATTCAAATAAACTAATCCGCTAAAACGCCTATGGTCATCTATCATGTTATCAGAGCCAAGCTCTATAAAGAATGGATAAGTTAAACCTTTAGAGTCATATAATGAGAAAAATAGTTCCATCTGGTCTTTATTCAAAAGGCTGAGTGAAAGAGATAGTCTTTTGCGTCTTGAAATTATGTCTACGAACTTCTGTGCATAACGGTTTTCTGTTACTTTTGATAGGTCTTCACTTTTATATGTCCAATTAAATGATGGACCCCTGTCTAGATCAATTGCTTGTCCAATGAATAGCTTAGAGATTTCACAAAATGATGCTGAAGATGTGAATACAATTCTAGCGTAACGGTATGTTTGAGATGTGAAAGATGCTATTCCCTGATTAAACTCAGAGCTTAAACTAATAACCTGGCTAAATGCAGGAGCACCCCACGAGTCAGAGCTATTTAGCTCTAAGGTTAGCGAATTAATCCCTAAACCAGTCTGTGAGTTACCTACTATAAAAATAGAATCAATTGCTTTAGCTGAC
Organism: uncultured bacterium; assembly: GCA_964539615.1. Classification (GTDB taxonomy): domain Bacteria; phylum Macinerneyibacteriota; class Macinerneyibacteria; order Macinerneyibacteriales; family CAYRFE01; genus CAYRFE01. Next base: position 1,934 of record CAZIJP010000111.1, on the reverse strand, counting down.
CCAAAATCAAATACAATATTTCCACTATTGGAAGTTGTTCTAAAGACTTTAGTCCTTCTTGGATCATTCAGATTAGATAGTGGAAAGCTTGCATTGACAGTGCTAGGCGTTCCTATGGTGGTAGTCTCTGTAACTAGGTTATCGTTAAAGAATTTTAAGCATGACATTATAAAATACCTTGTAAATTATTCAAGTTTAAATCCCTGTCTTACTTGATCTCTAATTGCGTAGGCTAAATTTCTACCATCTATTTGCAAAACTATCTGACCATTTCCAAGGCTGCCAGACTTTATTGAATTAAAAAGATTTTTTTGGTCTTCAGCATTTAATACCATCTCTCCGTCTCGAATAGTTGCCATTCTGTTGTCTGGCCCAGTAGTTGCTCCCACGATACCCCCACCAGCAAATCCTTTAATTGATGAAGCTGCTAATGCTGAGGCTGCCAATGCTGTGTTTGAGGTAATTAAAGCGTTCGATTTAGCTGTTGTTGAGGCAATATAAGCTTCTCTTGCTCCGAATGGGAGACCAATAGAAGCAACCATTGCTGAAGCTAAAGCTGCCGTTCTTGCCTGCGCATCTTGAACATATATAGCCGCAGCTGCAGCACCTTTTTGAATTAAAAAAGAAGCCTTAGACCCTTCCTTTGCAAATGCACCTGCAAGGTTAGCAGCCGTTTGAATATAATTGCCTTGAATTTGAAGCTGTCTTTGCTTCTCAGCTGTTTGAGATCTTATTAGTTGAGTCTCTGCGTTTATTTTAGACTTTTCTATATCAATTGATTTCTTTGCAGCTATTGCTTCAAGAGTTTGAGTCCTCGTAAGACTGTCTTGTATTAACAAAGCTTTTTGCTCTTCGGCTGCAAATTTTGCATCAATCTTTAATTGCTCATTAGCAATAAACAACTCTATATCTTGTTGGTTAAGTGTTCCCTGTAGCTCTCTTCTCGCTAATTCTCTTTCGGCTTCAAATGCTTCAAATTCAGTTTTAGAAATTTGCATCTGATTTAAAGAGTCTATTCTGGATTGTTTTATTGCCGAGTCTGCGTCTGTTTCAGCTAAGGCTCTTGCTAGGGCAGCCTTTTTGTCATTCTCAGTGTCAGGAGCTACTGTAGAAGCTGATTTTCTTATTTCATCTCTTTCCCTTCTTATCCCTATTAGTCTTTCTTCTAAAGCCTTCGCTGCTTCGGAATTAGCACCCTCTTGAGTCTTTCTGTATGCTGCAAGCCTATCTATTATTGAGTTATATTCAAGCCCAAGGACATTTAACTTATTTCTGTTTTCATCTAAAGACTTTGGAGTTTTTGAAATTAAAGACTGAAGCAGTTTAAAACTGCTTGCCGTGTTATTTATTACGGGAACAAATGTTGTACCAATCTCAATAGCTAACGAGTTAAAAGAGCTTGATAAAACGTTTAGTTTAAAATCTAAGCTTTCTTTTACAATTTTCGAGGCTCTTGACGCTTCCCCTTGTGATTTAGTTACCTTGTCAACAACAGACGAATATTTTGAAAATTCACTTGAGGCTATAGCAATAACTGCGTTAGCTGCTCTTTGATCTCCAAAAAGTTGTCTAAGAGACGAGACGTTTCCTTTTGTCTTATCTGTAATTTCTTGTAAAAAAGGGACTAATCCCTTCGCTTTCAAAGCAGCTATGTTAAAAGATATTCCTAGTCTAGCGGCTTCATCAGATGCTTGCTGTGATGGTTTTGATACTTCCCCGAGAATACCAGCTAACCCAGTAACAGCCTGTTCTGTTGTAACCGATCTTTGATTTAGAAAAGCAATCGTCCCGCCAAGTTCTCCAAATGTAACGCCTGACTGAGCAGCAACGTTTGTCACTCTACCAAGAGTATTGGAAAGCTCTTCAAATTTCACACCCGAAGCTTGCGTCACAGCTACAAGCGTATCAGTGATACTCGCAGCTGTTTCTCCCTG
>CAZIJP010000110.1:0-9131 GCA_964539615.1 uncultured bacterium | reverse complement strand
AAGCGACCATTCGTTTTTACCGGTATCGGTGGAAAACACATAGTGCTTCCCGTCACTGAGATTTTTCGGGTTGACCCACACCATGAACGTTAATCCGCTTGATGTAGTATTTTGGTTTGGTTTTACCGGTGTCACCACTTGCGAGTTTGAGCCGTCAAATTCATACGCCCGATTGAACACGCCGATCCTGTCGGCAGCAGGGATCAAGGCTGTTCCCTGAGCGTCATTCTTCATTGGGCTTGAATCGTTTGTGTTGCCGGTAAACATGTATTTTCCGAGAAGCTGGTATTCCATATCGGTAGCTTGGGCGTATACACCGGTAACCGCGCTCATGAATAACAAGAAAGCAATGACCGTCTTCATGCTTACCTCCTTATTCGATGCCGATACGTTTATAGATCGCATCAATATTGCGTAAATGATAATTGTAATCAAATGCGTCCGCGATCTCTTTATCGGTGAAATATTTACGGAACTCTTCATCTCCCAATAAAATATCCTTAAACGCTTTCCCCGTCTCCCAGACCTGCATCGCGTTTCGTTGAACAAGAGCATACGCATCTTCGCGCGAGACATTTTTCCGGGTAAGACACAACAGGAAATATTGGGAAAAGACCAGACCTTGCATCTTTTCCAGGTTCTTCATCATATTTTCGGGATATACCACCAAATTGGCGATCACATAGGTCATGCGGTCGAGTATATAATCGAGCGCGATCGTTGAATCGGGAAGAATGACACGCTCAACCGACGAATGCGAAATATCGCGTTCATGCCATAGAGCAACGTTTTCCATGGCGGCAAGAGAGTTTGACCGGATAAGACGCGCAAGTCCGCAGATACGTTCGCCGAGAATCGGGTTACGTTTATGCGGCATGGCCGACGAACCCTTTTGACCTTTTTTAAACGGTTCTTCCACTTCAAGCACTTCAGTCTTCTGTAAGGCGCGAAGTTCGGTACCCATTTTCTCAAGCGTACACGCCACTACTGCCATGGTGTTCATGAAAACGGCATAGCGGTCACGCTGAATGATCTGGTTGGAAACATTGGCAAACGACAGACCGAGACGAGCGCACACATCTTCTTCAATATCCGGATCGATATTGGCAAATGAACCGACCGCACCGGATATTTTCCCGACGGCGATCTCTGCACGCGCGGCTTTCATACGTGCAAGGTTGCGTTTCATTTCCTCATACCAAATGGCAAGCTTCAAGCCGAATGTTATCGGTTCGGCGTGTATGCCGTGAGATCGTCCGATCATCAAAGTATATTTATGTTCTTGTATACGGGTTTTCAATGCTTCGATCAACAGGCCGATATCCTCAATGATAATGTCGGCGGCATCGCGCATTAAAAGCGCGTTTGCGGTATCAAGCATATCCGACGAGGTCATGCCCCAGTGAATGAAGCGGCTGTCGGGGCCGACATATTCGGCAACATTGGTGAGAAACGCTATAACATCATGATTGGTGACATTCTCTATCTCAAGCACACGCTTCGGATCGAAGTTGGCTTTTTCTTTTATGACGCGCAAACTTTCGTCGGGGATGACGCCTTTTTTATTCCATGCTTCGCAGACGGCGATCTCCACGGCAAGCCAATTTTTAAGTTTATGTTCTTCAGTCCACACCTGGCCCATTTTTTTTCGGGTATAGCGTTCTATCATACTTCCTCCTATTGTCGTTCTTACAGCCGGATTATAAGATACTCAAAAAAAATAACAAGAGGAATATTCATGGAAAGAAAACCGGCAGGATCTCTGCCGGTGTAGATTTACAGTAAACGGATATTTTTTTTATCGGTCGGATCGAGCGCAGCGGCCTTCACATCTGCCATTGCTTCAACATAATATTCCGATTTCTCGCTCTGAACGAAAGAGCCGACCTTGCCGAGAGCGCCGAGAACGCCGCCCTGTTCTTTCAATTGATCGTTTTTCGATTTCAACATCTCGAAATCTATGGTGAAATCTACCGCTTTCGTCTCGCTGATCTTGATCTCAAACGGCTGATTGATCACTGCTTTTCCGAGTTCGAATTCACGGGTGGTCTTACTGTCACCGCTACCGGTAGTATATTTTTCCATGAGTTTTACGGTGATGGATTCTACCTGCTGGTCACTTTTCGTGGTAAGTGTCACTTTTCCGCTCAATTTTTTACTTTCTTTCGTCACATCGGGCGGAACCTCAAGCGCGATCTTCACACCGCCGATACCCAGAAACCCTTTCACTTTGTCAAAAAATGCCATACGCAACCTCCTTGTGATAAATAGATTGTTCATGATAGCATACGGAGTGGTTTTTGGCAAGGTTCTCAATGAGAAAGACATTATATTGAATCACTCTATTAACATGACCATACTTAATGATCCAAGGCATTTCCAAGTATTAATTTAGTCAATTATTTATTAATTCGACCTTTCATATTCAATTATCGCCAAACCATCCCTAAAACTATATATGTTAATTATTTCACCCGATAAAAGATACTTTTTTCCAGTAACTAAATTAATTATTACTTTTGATCCAATTGTAAGTAATTTCTCGCCCGATTTATTTAAATAATGATAGACATAAGAATATCGTTCATCTGGTAATAATGTATAAGAATATTCTGACTGATGATCTATTCTTTGAATAACCAATCCCATGCCATCACTAAATTGCTGTGCTGAATAAAAAATGGGGGAAACGAGTATCGTTCCATCTTTTGAAATATATCCCGAACCCGAATATTTTTTTGATATTACAGTTATTCCTTCGCTAAAATTAGAATTAAATCCATAATAATTAATATCATCTCCCTGTGGTACCTTAATACTTGTCTTAGAAAATACAATTTCACCTTTTTTGTCAACATAACATGTATCCATTTCATTCGTTCCTGCTTTATATTGCACAAAAGCCCAACCATCATTGAAACTTGCCCCATCAAAATCGGTTAAATTTATAACCGCTTCCCCGTTGTTGTTTATGAAATATCTAGAACCATTTACTTTTACTCGTGCAAGATTTTCATAAAAGGGATATGCTGTATCATATTGGGGGGGTAATATTATTTCGTCACTACTATTTATATAGGCATATTTATTACTTTTTTGTGATACCAATAAATCTGAAAATAATACATTGGCAAGTCCTTCAGAAAAAGATCCAACAACAGAATATTTAAATTTTATTTCTAATTTTCCTTGTCTATTGATAAATCCCCAAAGCTTTTCATTTTTTTCATTGATTATCATAACAGCGGCAAGTCCCTCACTGAAAGGAAGGGCATCATCAAATTGTGGAAATATTATAACTTCACCTGTTTTATCGATAAATCCCCATTTATATTTCACTGAGTTTTTTTCATCATCTTTTAACTCGGGATAATTATAAACGAGCACACCATTCAATACTGCAAGTTTTACTGGCGCTAAACCTTCTGAAAATTGTTTTGCATCATAAAACTGGGTTTTAATCACTAACTCGCCATCTTTGTTAATAAAACTTTTTACTGTCGGATGCGGATAATATTCGGAAGATACTACATTCTGAAAAGTAAAAATGGCACAAAAGGCGATTACATGTATTATTATTTTATTCATTCAGTTAAAATATCGGCATACTTGCTTTCGCATTAAGCGTGAGTAATTCTTTGCCTGTTACCGTGCAGCCTTTCTGAAACAGAAAATACCCGAGGCTTGCCACCATGGCGGCATTGTCGGTGCAGAGTTTCAACGGCGGGATATAACACGGCGTATTATATTTCATGCATAATTCTTCGCAAGCGGAACGCAATCTGCTGTTGGCAGCCACGCCGCCTGCCACGGCAAGCGGAAGCACTTCGTGTTCGGTAAAATACCGCTCGATACGCGATGTAACCGTTTTCACTGCCATGTATTGAAACGATGCAACGAGATCTGCTTTATTAATGTCGGGATTTTTTTCATGGAACATACGCACGGCCGTCTTCAAACCGCTGAAACTGAAATCATACGGCGACGATTTGAGCTGCGGTAAGGTGAACTCAACGGCTCGCTCATTGCCTTCTTTTGCAAGCTTATCGATGATCGGTCCGCCCGGATATCCGAGCCCGATCAGTTTTGCCACTTTATCGTATGCTTCGCCAATCGCATCGTCCTGTGTTTGACCGATAAGCGAATAGCGGTGATAATCATCCACGCGAAGGAAGGTCGTATGCCCGCCCGATACAATCAGCCCGAGAAACGGCGGCTGCGGATTTCGGTGTGCAAGAATATTGGCAAACAGATGCGCTTCGATATGATTCACGGGAACAAGCGGTTTGTTGAGCGCATAGGCAAGCGTCTTTGCCGTGTTGAGCCCGATCAATAAGGCGCCGATCAAACCCGGACCCTGCGTTGCGGCAAAACAGTCGATGTCGTTGAGCGTCAATCCGCTTTTCTGCAACGCCGCTTCCAGCACGTCAAACATCTTCACGACATGATTGCGTGACGCGACCTCAGGCACAACGCCGCCGAAGTTTTTATGCACTTCCTGCGTAAACACTTCATTTACAACGATCTCATGGCCGTCGCGCACAACGCTGACTGCGGTCTCGTCGCAGGATGTCTCAATACCCATTACGTTCATAAAACGAACTCCTTGTGATAGAGATTAACTCGCGCACGGTAATAAATTCTATTCCTCGTTTTTCATAGTTCACTATACGGCTTGTGATCGCCTCATAGGTTTCTTTATACGTGTGGCCTATCGCAACGGTATATCCTTTTTCAAGAGCGATCGCCGCGGCTCTGTCGAGATAATCCGCCACGGATGCCGTCCGCTGCGTATCGTCAAGAAATAATTGATTTGCAATATACAAAACGCCCGTTTGTGCCGAAGCAACTGCGCAGATGCTTTTCGGGGAAGTTTTGCTGTCGAGAAAATACATGCCTTTTTGTTTGAGTCGAAGCAGCACGGGTGTCATCACGGCAAGGTCGGTGGTTGATTTCGAGCCCATGTGATTGTTCAATCCAACCGCTTCGGGAAGCAGCTTACACGCTTCATCGATGAGCGCGATGTTTTCTTCGGCGGACTGAAACGTAAATATCGCCTTCGGACCGGGAGACATTTTGGGATAATCTTCCGGTTCCATGGGCATATGGATCTGCACATCAAAACCAGCATCACGAATGATCGTTGCAAGGGTTTTAGCGTTCGGCACGAACGGGAACACCGAAAATGTCATCGGTATATCCAGCGTAAGAAATGTTTTTCGAAAATTATCCCAGTTCTCCGGCACATCGTCGATGACAACCGCAAGATAGGCCGGCTTTACAAAGGTAACATTCACACCGTTGATCACGGCCGTTTTCGTCCTGCCGGAAAAAAAACGGTATTCATCCGGCACAAGCGGCATCTCGCGAGACAACAGCACCGTCATCGATCGGTTTGATTCTTCGATGATCCGCGATGTCGGGATCTGCCACTGTCGGCGAAGTGAATCCGTATCGCCGAACACGGAAACCACTGCAATGGCGGCTATGCCGATAATGAGAAGAACCTTATTTTTTATCATGCAAAACTGTCAATGCCCGTATGATAACGGGATCTTTCTCCGTAATTCCTTTACGGGCTTCATTATAACTTACTTTTTTTTGAATGATCGTGAATGTCAGTTGACGGACAAGGTCGGCTTTCATTGCCGCTACAACACGTTTTTCCCAACCTTCTACGGTACGCATCGCATTTTTCAGTACGGGGTCGGGCAGTAGAACGGATTCCACATCAACTTTTTCAGCATGTAAATACGCGATGAAATCATCGGTCGGGTCTGGGCTCACCGATCTATCGGGAAGCACGGTATACTTTTGAGCGTTCTTTTCCGCATAACGAAGGAACCAATTATCTTTCAACAGTTCTGACATTTGAACCGACAGCGGCGGGGCCGGCACTACGATATCGGGAACGATACCGTTTTTATCCACACAAACGCCCGACGGTGTATAATAATAAGCGATTGTCATCTTCAATCCTGAACCGTCACGGAGCGGATAGGTCTGCTGCACCGAACCTTTTCCATATGTTTTGTCGCCGATAAGCAATGCGCGTTTCAGATCTTTCATGGCTCCTGCAAAAATTTCGGATGCGCTTGCCGAACCCTCATCGACCACAACGATCAACGGCAGGTCTTTATACGGCGATTTTTTTGTAGCGCGGTACACTTCTTCGTCGTCCTTATTGCGGCCACGAGTGGTAACAATGATGCCGTCTTCAATAAAGAGGTCAGCGATCTTATAGGCGATATGCAACAGTCCGCCCGGATTCCCGCGCAGGTCAAGGACAAGCTGCTTCATACCGGCTTGTGTGAGTTTGGATAATTCATCTTTCATTTCTTTGAGCGAATTGTCCTGAAACTGGTTGAATTTAATATAACCGGTGTCCGGAGTGATCATATAGGCAAGCCGGATGCTTTTTGATTGTATCTCCGCACGGGTTATGGTGAACACCGTGATCTCGGAACGACCGTCACGAAGCACGCCGACCTTTACTTTTGTGCCGGCAGGCCCGCGGAGTTTTTTTGTGATGTCCGTTGTTGAGATGCCGACCACAGACTCGCCGTCCACTTCGGCGATCTTATCGCCGGGACGCAGGCCGAATTGTTCCGCCGGGCTCCCTTCAAACGGTGATACCACGATGATATAATCGCCCTGTTTATCGATCTCAATACCGAGGCCATCGTATACGCCTTCGATATCGCTTTCAAAATTTTCCAATTCTTCCTTTGAAAAATAGTTGGTGTGCGGATCAAGCGATTTCAACATGCCATTCACCGCATCGTATGTGACCGTATCTAGATTTATCATGTCAGGCTTTACATATCTGTCCTTTAATAGAAAAAGCACATCGTTGATCGTTGATAACGAATTGAACGTATCCTTTGCAACTGCCGCAAAAATCGTGATCTGTGCCAGTACCAAAAATACAGCTAATACACTAATACGTTTCATAAGCGTGCCTCCTGTTGAGCCGTTATTGTTCTTCCTTCGGTAAGTATACGATGTTTATGCTCGGTTACAAGTTAAATTAATATCATGACCGTAAGAAAATACTATTGATTTTTGATGAAAGTATCGTATACTCAATGTGATTACAACCCCGAAGGAGGTTCCGATGGCTCAGATAAGTTTTATGATGGACGACAATCTGCTTTCACACCTGAAAAACGGAGCCACCAATGAGCAAAAAATAAAGATCATGCTCGCTATAGAGTTATTTAAGGAAAAAGTAGTGACCTTTAAAGACGCTGCCGTTTTAAGCGAGCTTGACGAGAACAAATTCAGCGACCTGCTCATTGAAAAAGGCATCTCGATGCTCGAATTCTGATCCTGCCTCCATTTTCTGTTTTCTTTTGACACATTCCCATACATCCGTTAATCTTCTGACATGACGATGTTCGTTCTTCTTATACTGCTTCTTTCAGCCGTCATGCATGGCGTGTGGAATCTGCTGGTAAAAAAAAGCCGTGATAAACAGACATTCCTGTGGCTGGCACTTATCACAATCCTTTTTCTCTTTTTCGTGCCCTTTGTATTGATAATGAAACCATTTCCTGTTGTTGGATGGACATTCATCATTATTTCCGGAACGGTTGAGGCCGGGTATTATCTTCTTCTGGGGAAAGCGTATCAAAACGGAGCTTTGTCGCTTGTGTATCCCATAGCACGGGGATTCGCGCCGCTTTTTGTGACGCTTTTTGCCGTATTATTTGTGCATGAACACATCTCAACCTTAGGATATGTCGGCATTTTCTGCATAGCTGGCGGGATCTATACCGTCAATCTCGAATCGTTTACCGTTCGCGGTTTTCTTGCGCCGTTTCGTGCATTCGCTCAATCGGCCGCGCGGCTTGCCGTCTTAACAGGATTGATCATAGCAGTATATTCTGTCTTGGATAAACGCGGCGTTGCGTTTGTGCATCCGGCAACCTTCATTTATCTGAAATGCCTCGTGACCACAGTTGTAATGGCGCCGTTCATGTTCTTTCGAAAACGAAAACAAGCGGCTGCAGAATGGAACACAAACAATCGTTCGATCATCGCTGTTGCCGTATTACTGATGTCGGCATATTTATTGGTGCTTTTTGCCATGACCGGTACGAACGTAAGCTACGTCTCTTCGATCCGCGAGGTATCCATCGTATTTTCGGCATTACTGGGAACAGTATTGCTGAAAGAACCCTTTGTCGAAAAAAAAATACCGGGAGCGGTCTTGATCGTTGCGGGAATCATTTTGATCGCTTGCGGTAAATAATTCTTATTTTCAAGCTTTCTTGTTCGTTTATATTGAAATGTATACATACCGGTGATACAATATCATAATTAATGATGAGTGACCTTCTCTCCGGTTGATGAAAACTCAGGAGGCGGCAAATGAAATTCAATTTCCTTAAAATCAATGTGGTTACCGCATCGTTGTTCCTCATACTTCTTGCCGGTATCGTCCCGTTTAATACTCAAGCAGAGACTAATAATAAACGTGCGCTTGTATTTGTCTATTCCGAACAATATCCTCCGCTTTCTTGGCTTGAGAACAATACGGACAACGGCATTTACATTGACCTCGTAAAGGAAATCTTTGAGAAACGTCTTAATATTCCTGTCATTTTCAAAGGGTTACCGTGGGCACGCGCCCAATATGAGGTACAGAACGGATTGGCAGATGCATTTATAACAACTACAAATGCCGAACGACAACAATATTCCGATGTCGGCAAAGAATCGGTCGTGATCATAAAAAACTGTTTATATTCATCAAAAGATCATCCCAAGATCCATATGTTTGAATCAGCAAAAAGCCTTAATGATCTTAAAAAATATAAGTTTATCGGAAACCGCGGCAATAAATGGCAAGAAGAAAACCTACAAAACATGGAACTCGTCTTTATCAATAGCAGAGAAAATCTTCTTGAATCGTTAATACTTATGCGTGCCGATCTGTGGGTTGAAATGGATATCGTTGCTGATTACACCATAAGCAAATATACTAAAAAAAACACTATTGTAAAACTTAAAACATCTTTAGTTTTCCCCGATACGACCACCTATCTCCATATCAGTAAAAATTCTAAATTTAATAATTTGATTTCCGAATTTGATAAAACGCTTACTGCCATGAAAAAAGACGG
>CAZIJP010000109.1:0-9182 GCA_964539615.1 uncultured bacterium | reverse complement strand
GAAAAAAAGGTTGACTTTTTAGCGTATCTCCCTATACTTTTCACAACGAAAAATCAGCGCCCGTAGCTCAGCAGGATAGAGCACTGGTTTCCTAAACCGGGGGTCGGGGGTTCGACTCCCTCCGGGCGCGTAAACCAATGGGGAGGAACCAATTATGAAAGCAGAAGAACGTCGTCAGTTAAAAGAGAACGAGGCCCGCAATATTGTAATCCGCACACTTACGAAGATCGGGCCGCATTTTTCAAAGATCCTTTTCGTGGCCATTATCCTTATGATCGCATTTATCACCTTCACCGTATGGAACTACACCAAGAAAAAAGGTAATGAGACAGCAGGTAAAGAGATCCAGAAATCGCTTACCACTCTTGCTGTCACCGATTTCAATGCTATCCCTGCAGACAAATTGCCTGAGCTGGAGAAAATCGTTGAGAAATACAAAAACACAAAAAACGGTGCTATCCTTGCATTCCAGGTCGGCAACTTCTATTATTCTGAAGGCCAATATGACAAAGCCATCGAATTATACAACACGGCTAAAGTGACCATTGACAATAAAGATGCAGTACGCATTGCGCTTTCCACCGCATATGTTGATAAAAAAGATTACAAGGCAGCTGTCAGCGAATTGAAGAACATCAAGAAAACATCAATCTTTGCCGACAACGCACTGTATCTTAATTACATCTGTGCAAAGGCTGAGAACGATACTGCGAAACTCACCCTCTATAAAATAGAGATCGAAAAAGAAACATACAAAAAGACCCCGTACTATCAACTAATCAAGACCAAGGAGAGCCTATGAAAAGACTGCTATCCGGCAATGAAGCCATAGCACGCGGTCTCTTTGAATACGGTTGCGGCGTTGCCACGGCTTATCCCGGAACACCAAGCACCGAGATACTTGAAAACTGTGTCCAATATAAAGACACCTTTTACAGCCAATGGTCACCTAATGAGAAAGTAGCCCTTGAAGTGGCCATAGGCGCATCGTTCGGCGGGGCCCGCACACTTGTTGCCATGAAACACGTCGGTGTGAACGTGGCTGCAGACCCGCTGCTTACCGTCACATATTCGGGCATAAAAGGCGGATTCATCCTTTTGACCGCTGATGATCCCGGCATGCATTCATCGCAGAACGAGCAGGATAACCGTTTCTTTGCAAAATTTGCGAAAATGCCGTGTCTTGAACCGTCCGATTCTCAGGAAGCGAAAGAATTCGTGGGCATCGCTTTTGATATAAGCGAACAGTATGATGCGCCGGTGCTTTTACGCACCACCACCCGTATCTCCCACACCAAAACGGTCGTAGAGCTCGGCGAACAACGCGCAAAGAACCAACCGTCATACGAAAAAAATACATCCAAATTTGTCATGGTGCCTGCCAATGCGCGTAAACGCCATGTCGTGGTGGAAGACCGTCTCGTCAAATTGCAGGAATACAGCGAGAAAACGCCGATAAACCGCGTTGAATACAACGATCTGTCGTTCGGTATTATTACCGCCGGCGCATCGTATCAATACGTAAAAGACGCATTCCCCAACGCTTCCGTCATGAAGGTCGGCATGCCATATCCGTTCCCGATAAATATGGCTAAGGCTTTCGCCGCAAAAGTGAAAAAGGTCTATGTTGTGGAAGAGCTTGAACCGTTCATGGAAGAGATACTGAAAGTGGAGGGCGTTGCCTGTGTCGGTAAAGAGATCATCCCCATTTGCGGCGAACTCAACCAACAGATCGTTAAGAACGCTATTCTCGGCCATCAGGAAAATGCAGTAAAACCGTATTTTGAAGACGCTACGCTTCCGGTTCGCCCGCCGGTATTGTGCCCGGGCTGCCCGCATCGCGGCATCTTCTATATATTGAACAAATTAAAAGCCGTTGTGACCGGCGACATCGGATGCTATACGCTCGGTGTGCAGCCGCCGTTGTCTGCAATGGACACTACCATCGCCATGGGCGCTTCTATCGGAGTGAATATCGGGCTTGAAAAAGCTCTCGGCCGTGATTATTCCAAGAAGACCGTGGCCGTTATCGGCGATTCGACATTTTTACATTCAGGCATCACCGGGCTTATAGATGCTGTCTATAACAAAGGCGCAAATACGATACTTGTGCTCGACAACCGCATCACCGCGATGACCGGTCGTCAGCAAAACCCGTCAACCGGCAAAACATTGCTCGGGGAAGACACCAAAGAGGTCGATTTCGTCGCTCTCGCAAAATCTGTCGGTGTAGCTCGCGTAAAGGTGATCGACCCGTATGATCTCAAGCTTGTTGAAGAGACCATCAAAGAAGAGATGGCTGCCGACGAAGTTTCCGTCATCATCACCAATCGCCCGTGTATGCTCATCCGCGGTTTGAAATTCGAACAGAAAAAATATACCGTAAATGAAGAAAAATGTATAAATTGCGGAAAATGCCTGAAAGTAGGCTGTCCGGCGGTCATCAAACGTGCCGACGGCAAAAAAGCTCAGATCCAGGCAAAAATGTGCACCGGCTGTTCCGTTTGCGCTCAGGTGTGCCCGGTCAAGGCCATTGAAGAGACAAAGGCATAGGAGGAAGCGTATGAGCGATATTAAAAACATATTATTGGTAGGCGTAGGCGGACAAGGCGTGCTTACCGCAAGTGAAATATTGAGCGAGGCGCTTCTCATTGCAGGGTATGATGTAAAAAAGGCCGAAGTGCACGGCATGAGTCAGCGCGGAGGCAGCGTGAATTCACATGTTCGATTCGGTAAAAAAGTATATTCTCCGCTTATCGATGAAGGCGAAGCAGATATGGTGTTCTCATTCGAGCTGCTTGAGGCCATGCGAAATGCTCATTATTTGAAAAAAGACGGTTACATGGTCGCAAGCAACGAGACGATCGTGCCCAATTCCGTGTATGCCGGCGGTCCGCAGTATCCTGAGGATCCCGCGGCATTATTGAAAAATGTGCTTGGGAACCGCTTTTTCTGTATCAATGCCGATGATATCGCAAAAGAGATCGGTAATTTCCGTTTTGCAAACGTTGTGCTGCTCGGAGCCGTTTCTTCTCTCATGAAATTATCCGACGATTGTATGACGCAGGCCATCAAAAACATGGTCCCGGCAAACAGCCTCGACGGTAATATTGCGGCATATAAAAAAGGAAAGGAATTGGTACAGGCGTGAAACTGATAACACCTATACCCGAAAATTACTATACTTATGCGGAAAAAGAGCCGCAGAATGCCACATTGGTTTGGGGTATCCTGTCTTACGGACTTATTTTTTCAATAGTTCCGTTCATTATTTTTGCCAATAAAAACAAGTTCATTTATCATCATGCACGACAGGGGCTTGTGCAGTTTGTGCTTTTCGTGTTGTCGTTTTTATTTGTATTCATACCGAAGATAGGGGATGTGCTTCTTTTGATTGCATTCATGCTGCATTTCTCATTATCGGTGACCGGTATAATTCTCTATTCAAAAAAATTGATCTTTGAGATCCCGCTGATAGGTCATATTGCGCGGCTTTTGAAAGTGTCAATATACGATTAAAAAGGCGCTTCGGCGCCTTTTTTAATATATTATAGCGAGGATGATATGACATTAGTGCTCCATCCGCGGAAAATACTTACCTTTTTACTTTGCATAATTGGTTTTTTATTATTTATGAACTGTGCCGGTATCATTGCAAAATATTGTTTCCAAGAGGATTTTATTTTCGGGTTGGTCCCGTTGTTTGATTTTAATACTGAACGTAATATCCCAACGCTGTATTCCGCCTTTGCTCTTTTACTGGCGAGCATACTACTATTTATCATTTCGTACTTACAGAAAAAATCCGGAAAAAAATATTATGACTGGATTGGATTAGCGGGAGTATTTATGTTTTTTGCAATAGATGAGATAGCCTCAATTCATGAAAAACTCACCGTGTTTTTCCGCACTACATTTCATACGGCGGGAATATTGTATTATGCATGGGTAATACCATATGCAGTTATCGCCGTATTGATGTTTTTTATCTATTTAAAATTTTTATTACATCTTCCAAGAAAGATCATGATCCTATTTTTTGTTTCCGGTACGATCTTTATTTGTGGCGCAATGGGATTTGAACTGATTTGTGCCTGCTGTCTGGGAACTTACGGCCAAGACAGCGTCCTCTATGCGTTGCTGTATACCGTTGAAGAATTTTTGGAAATGCTTGGTGTCGTTATTTTTATATACACGTTAAACTTGTTTATTGTCGATACGTATAAGCAGTTAACGCTTACACTTAAAAACCATGATTAGTTGGTATCTTATCGGGTGTGGGTAACCAACTGTCCAGACAGTTGCGCTACTCTAAAGATTCTTGTTTTCACGGGAATAAGTCGACATCTGATAGATGCTGTTGATCTCATTGAGTTTCATTCACAGAAGGTTAGTTAGGCTATAGATCGGTAAAGAACGCGGGGATTCGAAGTGGCTTTTCGATACCCCGTAGCTTGCTGCGGGGTAATTCGTTGGAAACGGAATTCAAATTCCGCCTACCGGTACTGTTATATTTCGATCTTATTCTTTCCGTTCGATTTTGCTTTATACAACAGGTCGTCTGCGCGTTTGATAAGGGATGCCTCGGTCTCGTTATTTTGATATTGAGCAATACCCACACTGATGGTCACGTCCAACAAATCTTTTGCTTCGGTAAGATGGTTAAGGTTCACGGCATCACGTATCTTTTCGGCTATACCAAAGGCATGTTCAAGATCGCATGATTT
Source organism: uncultured bacterium (assembly GCA_964539615.1). Lineage (GTDB taxonomy): Bacteria > Macinerneyibacteriota > Macinerneyibacteria > Macinerneyibacteriales > CAYRFE01 > CAYRFE01. The sequence goes on along the minus strand of CAZIJP010000109.1, from coordinate 4,455 downwards.
GACCAGAATTATGAATTCGTCGCCTCCCCAGCGGAATACGGTGTCAATGGTGCGTATGGTGGCCTTTACGCTGTCTGCGATCGCTTTCAAGGCTTTATCACCGGCCAAATGACCGAATGCATCGTTGATCTCCTTAAAGCCATCTATATCAAATAAAATGAGTGAAAAATCGGTATGATTGCGTTTGTTCTCTTTCATGGCAAGATCGACCATGATCTCAAAAGCTTTGCGGTTGTAGGTCTGCGTGAGTTCATCCGTCAATGCCATGTCCTCAAGCTGTCTTTGATACCGCGAAAGAACGATATATATGATCACGATAACGATCACGGTGATAACCAGACAAATGAATATATTGATAAGTAATGTTCGGAATAAAACGCCTTTTTCTTTTTCATCCGATTGCTGCACAAGCAGATACCAGTCAAATTCCGGTATATATCGGCTGTTGAGCAGATAGGATTTGCCTTTTTGGTTGTAGGTCATTTCCGCTGCGTTTTTTGAAAATATCTGCCGAATGACCGGTTGTAATTCTTTGATCTCGTTGATGTTCTTTATTGAGGTGTCAAACGAGGTACTGCTGAGCTTGATCTCGCCTGCGCTGTTGACAAATAATATCGTGCTTGCATAGCGTTTCTGATAATGCTCGATCAGTTTTTTTACCGAATCGACCTTCAGTCCAACCCCGGTAGCGCCGATATAATTGCCGTCGTAATCGAACACTTTATAATTGATGAAAATAGTGAGGTGGTCATTATTCGCCATATCAATATCAACGTTTATCTCATACATGGTCTTCATATCGCGGACGCGGAAATACCACACATCGCGAGGCTCATTTTTATCAATACTCTTTAAGACGCCGTCGGGGTAATAATATCGATAGGTCTTGTCTGAAACAAAAAAGCTGCTGTAAACATCGTATTGCTGCTTTATCTCATTCAGGTATTTGGTGATCTGTTGCCTGTTTTGCTCGCCGCTTATCACCCAATCGCGTAAAAAAGTGTCATTTGCCATAAGAGATGAGATGAATATCGGTTTCATGATGTCGTTCTGAACCTCCGAATAGACATTATCGCTTGTGATAGGTAGTTGTTTTGTTGCTATTTGTGCGCGGATCGAATTTAATGAGACAAAATAACTGATAAGACTTGTTGTAAAAAAGCTGATGATCAAAAACGCGCTAATCATGATGAGAAACCGTCGGTTTTGCTGCATAGTACGTCTCCTTTTCATAAGCTTAATCACATAAGCTGTCTTTTGGTCAAATCATGATTTTTACTATAACAGATTATAGTCATTATTTAAAGAGCCTAATTTGCAGATATCTACAATTTAATGTTAATCGACGAAAATTAAAAAAACAAAAAATGAATCTGAAATAAACTGATAATTGTCAAAAAACGCTATTTGTCGCAAATATTATAAAAATATACGTAATTTCAGGTATTGTAAAAAATCTTCTTATCTGCTAAACTGATCTCAGCAAGGGGAGGGCTTATGAAAACAGTGAAATTTAATGACGTTTCGCTTCGTGACGGGCACCAAAGTTTGCTTGCCACGCGTATGTCGACGAAACAGACTTTGTATGTATTGGAAGTGCTCAAAGAAGCTCCGTTGAACTATCTTGAGATATGGGGAGGAGCAACACTTGACACCGCGATGCGGTTCCTCAACGAAGATCCCTGGGAACGCCTTGAGCTTGCTTATAAAATGCTTGACGGAAAAATGCCGATCCGCGCATTATGCCGCGGTCAGAACCTTTTCGGATACAGCCCGTATCCGGACGAGGTCGTTCGTTCATTCAATATTGAAGCGGTAAGGACCGGTGTGGGCGTTATGCGTATATTCGACGCGCTCAATGATGCCAACAACCTTAAGACCGCCGTAAGCGCAATAAAAGAGACAGGCGGCTTGTTTGACGCCGCATTATCATATACGACCGGTAAAGTATTCACGATCGATTATTTTGCCAATTATGCTAAACAACTGGAAGGGCTCGGCGCCGACATGGTATCCATTAAGGATATGGCCGGCTTGCTTACTCCTGAAAGGACCAATGACCTTATCGTTCGTTTGAAAAAAGATCTGAAAGTGCCGTTGTGCCTGCATACGCACACAACGCCCGGTTTTGCACACGTTTGCGCATTGATCGGCCTTATGCTGGACATCGATCAGATCGATGTTGCATTTATGAGCATGAGCGGAGGTTCTTCTCATCCGTCCATCGAGATCATGTCGACCTTTGCAAAAAAACTCGGAAAAGACGTCAATTGGGATTACAACCTGTATCATGAGATAGACATGCGTTTGCGTGAGACGCGTCAAGAAATGGCGAAATTCGACATTCTGCCGACACCTATTGAATTCCCGAAAGAATTGCCGACAAGCATCCTGAAGAAAATGGATGATGTCATCACCTATACATCAAAAAAGAAATATGAAAAGGCCTTGAAAGTAATGCATGAGATCGAAGCTTTCTTCGGTTATTCACCGCCGGATGACCTGGTGCGCGAAGCACAGATCCCGGGTGGAATGTATACCAACATGGTATCGCAGCTTGAACCGTTCAAAGCGGTCGACCGCATCAAAGAAGTTATGAAAGAGATCCCGAAGGTTCGCGAAGAATCCGGTTACCCGCCCCTTGTTACGCCAACATCGCAGATCGTCGGCGTGCAAGCGGTTATGAACGTCGTAAAAGGCCGTTATAAAATGATCACTGCGCCGTTCAAATCCATGGTAGAAGGCCGCTACGGCAAGACACCGGTGGCGATCACTCCGGAATTCCGCGAGATGATCACGGGAAGCCCGATAGAAAAACTGTATGAACGTGAACCGCAGGATTTCTCCATACCGCATTTGGATGACCTCGGCGTGGACCTTTGCACGACCGATCGCGAGAAAATGCTGTATTTCCTATTCCCGCCGTCAGCGGAAATATTTTTAAAGAACCGCAGACTTGAAGAGATACGTAACGTTGTTGAGGCTCAAATAGCGCAGCATCATGCTGAAATGACCGAGTTTTCCGAAAAGATATATAACGGGGGTTGGTTCTGAGTTGAGGCCGGCTGAGCGATCGGCCGGCATTTTATTATGGCAGCGATCATACGCGATTTTCAAATATCAGATATAAGCGCCGTGTCTCCGCTTCCGCCGGAAGAATGGCATTTTCCGATTTCTGATTTTATTTTACAACATTTTGAACAACCGTATTTTTCGCCGTTCGTGCTATGCGAGGATGATACGGTCGTGGGTTTCGGCAACAGCATCCGTAATAACGACACCGCGTGGCTCGGCAACATCATAGTGCATGCAGACCACCGCAAAAAAGGGTATGGTTCGCTTATCACCCGTCATCTGATCGATCATGCTGGATCGTTGGGTGTGACCTCATTTATTTTGATCGCCACGGAAATGGGGCGGCCGGTCTATGAAAAGATCGGTTTTGTAAAAACTTCCGATTATATTTTCTACAAACGCGAAACGACCGTCGAGCTGAAATTATCGACATTCATTCAACGACTGACGGAATCCGATCATATTCAAACTGCAGATCTGGACCACTATGTATCCGGGGAAGAACGCGATCTGTTCATACGGCAGTTTTTACCCACGGCATATTGTATAAAAATGCGCAATGAACTGGAAGGCGTATACTTTAAAAAACTGGGGAATGGGCTTATTATTGCACGTTCAACGATAGCGGGGCTTGCGTTGCTGTCGCTGCGCATTGCCGAAGGCGCCGAATCTCTTGTCATTCCGGAAGAAAATACATTTGCTAGGGATTATATCCAAAACGTCGGCTTCAAAGAGACGATGCGCTTACCGCGTATGGTATACGGCTATGGCAAGACATGGCATCCCGAATGTGTGTATAACCGCGGCGCAGGGTATTGCGGATAATTTATTCGGCAAATTTCGAACTGGTCATGCTGAGTTAATAGAAGCATTGTTTCTGTGTTTTTTTGACATCTGATTTATTGCTCATTTGACAATATCCTAAAACATCGCTATCATACCATTCGACATGAAAAAGGTATTTATCAAAAACACATTACAAGCCTCCGAGATCACTTTCGGCAGAAAGCTCGGTTCAGGCGGTGAGGGCACGGTCTATTCCATTACCGATAATCCGGATCTGTGCGTAAAGATCTATCATGAACAGAAACGAACTCCCGAGCTTGAGAAGAAAATCAAAGCCATGATCGACGCTCCACCGAAAGACCCGACGATAGCAAGCGGACATTATTCCATCTGCTGGCCGACTCATTTGGTGTATGAAGATGAAGCCTTCAGGAAATTCCTCGGTTTTGCGATGCCGCTCATCGATACAAGGACATTTAAAGAATATCACCTGCTGTGCGATAAACCCGGAGCATCCAGTTCCGTGTGTTACCGGCTGGAGAATTTCGGTACGGGTTTTACGTATCTGCATATGTATGTTGTGGCGCTGAACCT
>CAZIJP010000108.1:6926-9203 GCA_964539615.1 uncultured bacterium | reverse complement strand
GTTCACCCCTCCACCGTCTTCTTGAATCTTTTCATACTGATATAGAAAATACCTAACCCCAGTATCAACATTGGAAGGGCGCTGTCCCATAACTCTATGATGCCGTTCCCTTTCAGCATGATCCCGCGTATGATCGAAAAAAAATATCTGAGCGGCATGAAATATGTAATATATTGAATTATGTGCGGCATGTTATCGATCGGGAAAACGAATCCTGACAAGAATATCATCGGCATCATTACGAAAAACACAGCCGTCATCATGGCCTGCTGCTGAGTTTGCGAGATGGTGGAAATAAAAAGCCCCAATCCCAAAGTAGTAAGCAGAAAGACAAAACACAGAAAAAATAATAAGAATATACTGCCTTGAATGTGTATATCAAACCAAAACCGGATTATGGACAATACCATGACTATATAAAATATACCCATACCGATGAACGGCACCATCTTCCCGATCAGCAGTTCATACGGTTTAACAGGGGTGACGTTGATCTGCTCCATCGTGCCTATCTCTTTTTCTTTTACAATAGCAAGTGAGGTAAGTATCATGGTGATGATCATCAAAAGCAAGCCGAGCACACCTGGTATCATAAAGTTGCGGCTTTTCAGATCGGGATTATACCATATACGAATTGATGTATCGATCGGTTCCTGCACTGCGGTTTTACCAAAAATACGTACTGACTTTTCGGTGAGGACCTTACGAGAATACTGCCCCGATATCATACTGATATAATTCGATGCAAATGTAGCCGTATTGGAATCTGCACCATCGATAACCGCCTGTACCTCACATGGTGAACCGGATTGTATTTCATTGCCGAAATTCGCCGGTATGATGATCGCTGCCGATATAGTGCCATTGTCAACGTCTGCATCAATGTCGTTCATCGAATCATAATTTTTTACGATCTCAAAATATCCCGAGCTGGTGAACGACTCAGTATATTCCCTGCTCGCTTGTGACCGGTCATAATCACACACGCCCAACGGGATCGATGTTACATCAAGATTCACGGCATAGCCGAGTAAGATCAACTGGACGATCGGCGCTACAATGCTGATCACGAGCATTTTTTTATCGCGACGAAATTGTATGAACTCTTTTTTGACTATATGGCCTATTGTGGTCATCGCAACTCCTTACCGCAGTTTTTTCTTCAGATTACGCACACCGAGAAAAAGAAATACACATCCGATTCCCAACAATGCCAGCACCGAAGGCCACAACGCCACCCAACCTGTGCCCTTCACGATCACACCCCGGACTATTGTCATATAATACCGTGCCGGAATCGCATAGGTTACCGCTTGTATCACCACGGGCATATTGCGTATCGGAAAAATAAATCCGGATAAAATGAAGGTCGGAAGCATCGTTATAAGTATCGACATCATAAATGCCACCTGTTGCGATTCTGCAACGGTCGATATAAGCAAACCGAGTAATAACCCGACGATAATATAAAGCAGCGTTGTAACGAACAAGATGAACAAGCTGCCCTTTACCGCTACTCCGAAGAGCATGTAACCTGCTACGAGGATCAGCGTTGCCGTGATAAGTGAAATGAACACATACGGTATTGTTTTTCCGATAATGAGTTCATGCGGCTTGATAGGCGATACCATGATCTGCTCGATAGTGCCGTATTCCCATTCGCGGACAAGCGATAACGCCGTAGAAATAACGGTCGTAATAAGAAGTATGTATCCGATCAATCCCGTAATAAGCGAGAGAACACTTGTCATCTCGGGATTGTACCAAATACGCGTCCGCACATCAATCGGCAAGACCATGGTTTGTCGGCCATGATACGTTGCCGATTCTGCAATAACTGATAATGAGTAATTTTCAACGATACTTTTTATATATCCGAGCACTGTGCCGGCAGTGTTGGAATTAGTTCCGTCAATGAGAAATTGAATATCCGCTTTTTCGCCATTATGTAATTTATTTGAAAATCCTTCCGGTATCATCAACACCACCGTTGAATCGTTGGCATCAAGAGTTCTGTCGATATCCTGTAAGCCTGATGTAACTTTTCGAAGTGTGAAATAATCGGTTTGACTGAAGTTATCAATAAAACGACGACTATCCAAACTCCTGTCGTTGTCATACACCGTCAATGTAATATTTTTTACATCAAAACTGAGCGCATATCCAAACATGATAAGCATAAAAGCGGGGATAAAAATAACCAATCCGATAGTTCGTATATCGCGTTTGATCTGATAAAATTCTTTCATTACGATCGGTATGATACGCTCAAACATC
>CAZIJP010000108.1:0-6826 GCA_964539615.1 uncultured bacterium | reverse complement strand
TGTAAAAACACATCCTCAAGCGATGGCATTATTCGTTCAATATGCCGAGTAACTCTGTCCTTTTCCTTTAGTATCCGTTCTATCATTGCCTTTCCTTCATTTTCATTCTCAACACTCACATGCAGATAACTGCCGAAAACTGAAATCTCTAAAACGCCTTTCTGTTTTTCTAGAAGCTGTAACGTATCAGTAAGGTCGTCGCAATCCACCTCAAGCACGGGATTACGAATATATGTCGATTTTAATTCTCCCGGACTGCCGCCTGCCACGATCTCTCCGTTCTGTATCAGCATGATCGTGTTACAATATTCCGCCTCATCAAGATAATGTGTGGTCACAAACACGGTCACACCTGCAGAAGATAATGTTTGTATAAGATCCCAAAATTTACGGCGTGACAGCGGGTCCACACCGCCGGTCGGTTCATCCAAAAAAACGATCTCAGGTTCATGGAGTAATGCGCACCCCAATGCAAGACGTTGTTTCCAGCCGCCAGCCAATTTCTTGGTAATACGCCCGCCCATCCCTGATAATCCGGCTATCTCAAGCGCCCATTGTTTTCGAGAACGTATGCCTGTATCACTTAACCCGTAAATACCGCCGAAAAATTCGATATTTTCCTCAACGGTTAGGTCATCATACAGCGAAAATTTCTGCGACATATACCCGATGGAACGCTTCACCATTTCCGGTTCACGAGTAATGTCATATCCGCCAACAATGGCTATACCCGATGATGGTGCCAACAATCCGCACAGCATACGTATCGTCGTAGATTTACCTGCGCCGTTTGCACCGAGGAACCCGAAAATTTCGCCCCGCTTGACCGCGAACGATACGGCATCAACTGCCGTGAATGAACCGAATTTTTTCGTTAACCTGTTAACCGTGATAACATCCATTTTTTATAATCCCAACACTTTCGTTAATTTTGCTTTAGCAGTCTCGTAATCGGCAAGAACCTGATAATAATCGGTCTTAGCTTTTAAAAGCTCCTGTTCGGCATCAAGAAGATCGGTATTTATCGCAACACCGTTTTGGAACATATCATTGGTGATACGATAATTTTCCTCCGCTTGGGAGACGATATCTTTGTTAACATCCAACGACATGCGTAATTTTTTAATAGTAAGCTTGATCTCGGTCACTTCTTCACGAATGGTGTCTTTTTGTTGATCATACAGTTCGGTAATTTTTTCAAGACGTACCCGGCTTTCTCCAATTTCCGATAACGTGCGTCCCCAATTCCATACCGACAACGATATATAACAACCTATGTCCCAGTTGTCGTGAAATTCATCTGTTGCAGGAATTCGCTGTTGGTCAGGACGTGAATATGAATAATTACCGATAAAGAATATCTGTGGCCAAAATCCGGCCTTTGCGCTTTTCAGTTCATATTGTCCGGCTTGCCGTTGAAGATCTAATGAACTCAGATCATGACGGTTCTTATAGGCTGTCTGAAGTAATGTATCCACCGATACACCCTGATCCGAATCTACATTCGGTTCCGAAGTTACCAGTATTTCGGTATCGGTTGGAAGTCCGGTAAGCACACACAAATGCAACGTGGCAAGCTCAACAGCATTTTCAGCATCGATCTTGCGTAATTTCGCTTTTGAGAATTGTATCTCAACTTTCAAAACCTCATTCTTGGTTACCATACCTTGAGAAAAAAAGTTCTTCACATCTATTAAATGTGCTTCGGTCTGCTTTAGATTTTCATTGGTAAATTCAGAGACCTTTACTGCTTTATAGATGCTCCAGTATGAAGACCGTATCGCAAAAGCAACCTCTGCGGTATTTTTCTCATGGGTCTCTTCCTGTGCCATATAACGGAACCGTGCAGCCTTATACGAATTCAGCACTTTGAATCCGGTAAAGACAGGCTGTTGCACAGTAAATTTCATTGAGGCAGAATCATCAAAACCCGGCGACATGGTAATATCTACACCGGTCTGGGTGATCGGCAGATGGATGACAGACGGATCGGTCGGTTTAAATTGTGTATACGATCCCGTTACTTTCATCTCCGGCAACAGATAGCTGAACATTTCTTTTTTTTTGTACCGCATGTAATCAGTATCCAATTCAGATATTTTTATAAATGTATTACTTTTCAGACCGAGTTCCACACTCTGCTCTACACTGAGGGACACTTTCTCGGCATATACGGTAAAACTTACAAAGATTGTTAAAATGACCAAAACAAGGATCCTCATACTCTCCTCCTTACTGCCCGCGAAGCAGTGAGATGAACACATTTTCCAATGTCGGCGGTATCACCCGAGAACTCGTGATACGCTCGTTATTGCGGACAATGAATGCCTTGAGCCGTTGGTAAGCCGCATGCGATTTATCCAGTACGACCGTTACTCTGTCGCCGAATGTCTGTACCTCACCGGATATTCCTTCGGCAAGCAATTGCGCGGCCATAGAGCGAATATCGCTGCCTACGATCTCATAAAGCACACCTTGCATACGTTTCTTCATGGCTTGCGGTGTATCGGTAACAAGGATACTTCCCTCGTTTATTAGACCGATTCGATTACACCGTTCCGCCTCATCAAGATACGGTGTGTTCATGATGATCGTTATACCTGATTTCAATAAATGAGATAATATTTTCCAAAAATCCCGGCGAGACACCGGGTCTACGCCGGTGGTCGGTTCATCAAGGAACAAAACTTCCGGTGTGTGAATGAGCGTACAGCTTAAGGCAAGTTTCTGCTTCATCCCGCCGGACAACCGGTCTGCCCTTCGAGAACGAAACGGTGTCAACCGCATAAAATCAAGCAGCTCATTCCGTTTGCTGTGAAAATCTTTAACTCCATGAATACGGGCAAAGAATTCGATATTTTCATCGATTGTGAGATCTCCGTACAGGCTGAATCGTTGTGATAAATAACCGATCTTTTTTTTTACCTCATCGATATGCGTGATCAAATCATGCCCGGCGACGGTACCTGTCCCGCTATCGGGATGAAGCACGCCGCAAAGTATACGCATGAGCGTGGTCTTCCCCGCTCCGTCCGGTCCTACGAACGCAAACATCTCTCCGCTGTGTACGGTCACCGACACACCGTTTACGGCATTCACATCCCCGAACGATTTACGAATATCATGTATATCAACAACAGTATTTTTCATAGGTTCCGTTACACACCTGTAAATAGCGTTGCATCCGCGGGCATACCTGATTTAAGCACGCCATCGTTGTTTTCGATCTTTATTTTTACGGCGAATACTTGTTTTACACGATCTTCTTTCGTTTGAATGTTTTTCGGTGTAAATTCAGCGGTCGGCGAAACATAGGTCACTATGCCGTTGAATTCCCGATTCGGATAACTGTCGACCGCAATCACAGCCTTTTGCCCGAGCTTCACTTTGCCAAGGTCCTTTTCTGTAACATAGATCGTAAGTGATAATGACGACAGGTCTGCAATGATGAATAAGAACGTGCCCGTCATCACATATTCTCCCTGATCAACATAAGAATGCGTTACGGTACCGTCAAGGGGAGCGGTAACGGTACAGTCACGGATCTTTTTCTGTATCATTTTTACGGCAGCTTGTGCCTTCTCAAGTGTCGCGGCTGCCGATTGATATTGCGAGTCGGCTGAACTCATACGCAATGATGCATCGTCAAACTGTTTATCGGTAGCAGAGCCTTTTTTATGAAGATCATCGATACGCTGAAAATCTTTTTGCGCAGTCGTTTTGTTGAGCTTACTTTGATTAAGTGATGCAGCTGCAAGCGATACAGATGCCCGTGCATCATCGAGCTGTATGTCAAGCATTTCGTGATCGATCAACGCAAGCACATCGCCCTTTTTTACCAAATCCCCTTCTTCCGCTTGTATTGTAGATATCACTGCCGTTGTTTGGGATGCGACCGTCACTTCCGTTGCTTCGATCGTGCCGGTGGCTGCTATCACATCGGCATGCTTTCCACACGCAACGAATGTCAAAGCGATTAAAAAAAACAGTATAACGCTAGATAGTGCCTTGATCATTGTTTTCCTCCATCACATAATGGTTTTACGGGCCTCATCACTGAGTATCCCTTTCATAAACACATCGACTATCTTATCAAATGCTTCTGCGGCAGAATACCGTGAATTGGTTAAAAATTCTGGATTCATGACAGCGCGAATTACACTGATATACATAGTTATGATCATCTCTTCATCAATATCTTTTCTGAAATAATTTTTCTGCATTCCCTCATGAAACAGTTTCCCGAAGATCTCACGGATCACAACCGTACGGCGTTTATCAATCTCAAGCCATATTTCCGGTAAATATTTCTGCAGATCGGCTATCAAAGGTTTTGTGATTATCTGCACCATCTGCGCAACATTCTTAACGATCATTTTTTGTTTTTCGATGAAATCTATTTCGGGATCATTAACGATCTTTTCAAAACGAGGAAAATTGGTAGCGATCAAATGATCAACGATCTGGAGAATGATGTCTTGTTTTGTCGCAAAATATTTATAGAACGTCTTTTTACTCATGCCGATCTTCGACGTGATCTCTTCAACGCTCACCCGATTGAAGCCGTGTGCACGAAATAATTCAAGTGCCGCATCAAGCAATCGCTTCCTCCCCGGTTCCTGTTCAATGATATCCATATTACCTCCTATTGGATACTAGGAAACTATAATAGTTCCTTCGGTTTCCATTATTAACATACAATAACCATCTGTCAAGAAAATAATAATGAAAAGATATGTTTTTATACTCTTTTGAAAATCAGCGAAGCGTTTTTATAAAATCTGCAATCTCCACCACGCGATGTTCAACGCGAGCCTTTTCTGACGCAAATGCCATTAGATGGCTTTGCAGCGATGCACGACCGGAAGTAAGGCTTTCAGCTTTACCGTGGTTCAGAAGGTCAAGAAAATCTTCGATGATCCCGAAATCACCGCCGCCGTGCGAAGAAACACCGCGAGGTACCGTGATAGTCTCTGTATTGGTTGTCTCAAAATCAAACACTTCTATCTCATTCTTTTCCATGATACCGCGTATCATACCCTTCGTGCCCATTAACTTTATGGAACGCCCGCCCTTGTTAAAGGCACACATTGTAAAAGCTGCGGTCACATCGTTTTCGAATTCGGTTATCACTACCTGATGATCGACCACATCATTATCACACTGATAAACACAGCGTCCGTACGGCCCTTCAAGCAAGGCCTTATAACGCGCCTGGTAACTTGTGTCGGCGCTAATCACTGAAGTCGGCCAGCCGACATTATCAGTAAGATACCATTTCGGCGCATAATACGGGCAATGTCGCTCAGCCGGGCATCCGTCAAGACACCGCGCAGGCGCACCGGACGGAGCTTCTTCGGCACGAAAATGTGTTAACCCGCCAAATGATGCTACACGTGTGCAGTCGCTACCGGCATACCACGCGAGCAGGTCCATGTCATGACAGCTTTTTGCAAGGATCATCGGATTGGTCTCTCGCGAATTTCGCCAATTCCCCCGCACAAAACTGTGCGCCTGATGGTAATATCCCACATCTTCATTGTGCTGGATACTGATAAGTTTCCCGATCTTTCCGCTATCAAGAAGACGCTTGATAGCAAGAAAAAAACGAGTATATCGAAGCACATGGCATACCGCCAACAATAAACCTTTTTTCTCGCTTGCTTCTGCCATAGCAAGGCATTCTGCGGGATCATTGGACATAGGTTTTTCCAATAGGACATTATACCCAAGTTCAAGGGCTTTCATTGTCGGATCAAAATGCATCCTGTCCTGCGTGCAGATAAAAACAGCATCCGCCATTTTCGGCCGGTTCAAAACATCTTCCCAGGTTGCATAGGCATACTCTGCCGGTATTGAATGCTGTGCACGAAATTGTTCGCGTTTAATTGCATCAGGTTCAGCTACGGCCACAAACTGCAGCTTCAACGGATTCTTTACCGCAAAAGGACCGTAAGCGAACATGCCTCTGTCACCTGCTCCGAGCAATACTGCCGTTATCTTTTTCATACGCGCTTTCCCTTCATCGTGCTGTTTCTTTTTTCAAAAATAGTCTCACATAAACGAATATCCTCGGGGGTATTTACGCCGAAAGCCTCCTCGTTATCAACTAATGTATATGTGGCAATACGAAAACCCGATCGTTGCATCAAACAAGGAACATCGGTCAAATAATATTCTCGTTGGGCATTGTTATTATGTAATAATTTCAGCGTATCAAATAAAATAGTGCCGTTGAAAATATACATCCCGACATTCACCTCTTTAAAAGCTCGTTGCTGGATCGAGCAATCAGGTGCTTCTATGATATCCAGAAAATGACCGAATTCATCACGAATGATACGTCCATATTCTGGCGGGTCATCATAACAAGCGGTCATGATCGTGCAATGTGCCCGTGATCGTTCATGAACATTAATGAAATCCCGCACGGTTGATGATCGAAATAACGGCATATCTCCATACATGACAAGAATATCTCCGTTGTAATGAGCGAATAAAGGTTCGGTAGTCATTACCGCATGTCCGGTACCGAGTTGTTCAATTTGAACGGCATACGTGTATTTATCGCCGTATCGCTTAATGATCTTCTCTTTTTTATAACCGACAATGATACATATTTCATCAAATTGAACAGCAGAAAGCATATCCAACGCATGATCGATCAATGGCTTTCCGTTCACTTCAAACAGTACTTTAGGCACTTCGGAGGACACCGAAGTGAGTCGCTTTCCTTTTCCGGCAGCAAGCACAAGCGCATTCATTGCGGCTCTCTCCGCACACCGCCGTCGGGCCGTATGATACGCCCGGGGAAACCAAGCGAGCC
>CAZIJP010000107.1:0-9245 GCA_964539615.1 uncultured bacterium | reverse complement strand
TAGCAAAACATCGCCCGAGTATAAGGAGATCGCTCAGCAGGACCTTCAGGTAAAACAATTGTTCTTAGATCGTACCGACGTTATCGTAATGGATATCAACATCTACAAATACTACAAACAGCAGATCAAAGATGTCGATACGACAGCTGAAGTGGTCATTCACAAGGTTTTCCCTATTACCAACTATAAGGTCGGTTTTCTTGATAAAACTGTATGCGACGAATTCAATAAAGGGCTCAAAAGTCTTAAAGATACCGGCAAGTACAACGCCATCTTCAATAAGTATATCAAATAACGAATAGGTTATTTTCCGTTTCCCCTCCCCGTGATTTTCGCGGGGAGGTTTTTATTTATATCGTTAAAAATCAGTATTTTTCGTTGAACACGCATTTGACCTCTGGTATACTCCCCGGAAAGGGAGCGTGTACATCATGAAAATACTCCTGACACATCTTACTGTGGTCAACGCCCATCAAAAACCGTTCAAAGCCGATATTCTCATTGAGGACGACCGTATCATACGTGTAGGAAACAGCTTGACCGATAAGGCCGACCGTGTGATCGATATGGAAGGGCTGTATGCTTTTCCCGGTTTTATAGATCTGCATGCTCATTTACGTGATCCCGGTAAGACCGACGCCGAAGATATTGCTAGCGGAACGATGGCTGCAGTATGCGGCGGCATCACGGCGGTCATCGCTATGCCGAATACCAATCCGGTGTGCGATAATGAAACTGTTTGGGCAGACATCAACGAACGTATCAAAGAAAATGCACAGTGCGATGTTTTCCAAGCTGTTGCAGGGGCGAAAGGGCTCGCCGGGCATGCCTTATCAGATTTTGATTCGATCAAAGGATTACGTGTTGTGAGCGATGACGGGAAAAGCGAAGACGATTCCGGCGTGGTTCTCGATATATTCCGAAAAGTACAAGCAATAGATGCGGTCTATTTATCACATGCCGAGGATGACGGGCTTCGTAACAAAGGCGTGATCACGGCAGGCGCGAAAGCGGATCAGCTTGGCCTGCCGCCTATATATAATGCTGTTGAGGATGTGCGTACCTATCGGGACTGTGCGCTTGCAGCCATAGCCGGCTCACACCTTCATATGTGCCATGTGTCGACCGCTGAAAGCCTGCGGATCATCGCTGAGTTTAAAAAACAAGGACTAAACGTGACCTGCGAGGTCACTCCGCATCATTTCACACTCTCTGATGATGATATTCCGTCTGATGATGCGATGTATAAAATGAACCCGCCGTTACGAAGCAAAACCGATCGGCAAGCATTGGTCGACGGTATCCGCAACGGGATCGTTGATGCGATCGCTACCGATCATGCGCCTCATCTGATGACGGAGAAAGCAAAAGGATTCCGCGATGCGCCGTTCGGTATTCTCGGGTTTGAATCAATGGTGCCGCTTACCTTTGATGTGCTGTTCAGACACAACGACATTGAACTGGGGACGTTGTCCGCTTTGCTTTCAGCCAATCCGGCGAAAATACTCGGACTTGAAAAACGAGGAGAGATCTGCGAAGGATATGATGCCTGCCTGAGTATTATCGATCTCGACAGGAAGTGGACGCTCACGGAAAATTCTCTGCATTCAAAAACAAAAAATACGCCGTTCATCGGGCGCACCATGACCGGTAAAGCGCGATATACTGTGGTTTACGGAAAACTATTTGATTGCGACAAGGAGCAGTGGTTATGAAGCAAAAATGTATCCCGATCATTGAGAACACCATGATCGCACGATCAATATGGCGAATCGTGCTGAAAGATGCCGATCTTGCGTCACAAACGTTACCCGGGCAGTTTTATGAATTCAAAGTAAGTGACACCTTCGATCCGATCCTGCGCAGACCGATCAGCATCGGTGATGTGCGGGGCGACGAACTTGTGTTCTATTATAAGGTTGTCGGAAAAGGCACCGAGTTGCTTACCCGTTTTAAAGCGGGGCAGGTGCTCGATGTGCTCGGTCCGCTCGGAAATACGTTCCCGCTTGATGCGCAGGGAATGAACGGATTGGCAGGCGGCGGTATCGGTATCGCCCCGCTTATCTATCTGGCCCGTACGATGAAAAAGAACAATATGCCGGTGGAATTTTTTGCAGGCCTGCGATCAGCGGAGGAAGATTATCTGGATGATCTTCGCGGTATCATCGGCAAGGACGCACTGCATCTCTACACTGATGACGGGTCAAAAGGCACGAAGGGATTTGCGGCACACGGGCTTTTTGATGCGCTTGATTCTATCGACACCGTGTTCACGTGCGGCCCGGATATCATGATGCATTGCATAACGGAACGAGCGCTTACCGATAAAAAAAAGATCTATGTCTCTCTGGAAGAGAATATGGGATGCGGTGTAGGCGTATGTCTCGGGTGCGTGGTAAAGACGCATGCCGGGTACAAACTGGTATGTAAGGACGGCCCCGTTTTCCAAGGGAGTGATATCGTATGGCAGATCTGAAAATAACGATTGGTAATGTTGAATTTAAAAATCCCGTCATGACCGCCTCAGGCACCTACGGTTATGGCGATGAATACAGCGACCTGTATGATCCGTCATTGTTAGGAGCAGTATCCAGCAAAGGGTTGACCCTCGATCCTCGTGACGGTAATCCTCCACCGCGCATATGGGAAACGCCGGCCGGCTTGCTCAACAGCATCGGCCTCAATAATATGGGTATGAAGCATTTCATTCTCAATAAATGCCCCGAGCTTGAACAGAAAGGTATCAGTGTTCTTGCAAATATCGCCGGGAAATCGATCGATGAATTCGGCGAGATGGCCGCATTGTGCAATTCCACGCCTGCAATAAAAGCGGTGGAGGTGAATGTATCTTGTCCTAATGTCAAAGAAGGCGGCATGGCATTCGGCCTCAAATGCGAAAACGTTTATAACGTCACCGTTGCGGTAAAAAAACAGACCGATAAACCCGTGATCGTGAAATTGTCTCCGAATGTCACCGATATCACCGAAATGGCCGCCTCAGCGATCGAGGGCGGCGCAGACGGGCTTACGCTGATCAATACCCTGTTGGGCATGGCCATCGATATCCATAAATGGAAACCGATATTTCATAATACCGTGGCAGGTCTTTCCGGTCCTGCGATCAAGCCGGTGGCCTTACGTATGGTCTATCAGGTGAAGAAAAAATATCCGCAGATACCGATCATCGGTGTGGGCGGTATAGCTACATGGATGGATGCGGTAGAATTTTTCCTTGCCGGAGCAACTGCCGTGCAGGTCGGGACCGCATTATTCAACGATCCGATGTTGCCGGTTCGGCTGATCGGTGAGATCGAGGCGTATTGTAATGAAAAAGGACTCACATCGATACAAGACCTGATCGGAAAAGGGATACATTAACGGCGTGAAATGCGATCAACGACGAATTGAAAAGGGGGCTGTCATGAAACGATATCTGCGGTTCAGCGCGTATCAGTCTGTATTGCTGCTCGGAGTAAGTTTTCTGCTTTTCGGTTTGCACACGTTCAATGTCATTTCATTGATCATTGCGACAATCGGCGCTTTTTGCTGGCATTTATCCGCTCCAAACTCATCGCATAAACATCACGCAATTATCATTGGTATCATTTTAGCTACGTTTGTTAACATCCTCGGTTTATCGTTGTATGCAATAACGTTCGGGAATATCCCGAAAACGCCGACCTTTACCGGTTCGATCGTATTGACCGAACAATCAAAAGCAGCAGAGGACCTGTATATTGAATTTGCAGATTTCAGTGAAAAACAAGATGCGTTATCAACACTTCCCGAAGATGTGTTTAAGGCGATCTCGGAAAAAAAATATGACGATCCAGCCGTTAAAAAAGCGTTTGACGATACGGTCGAGGCTCGTTTGCAGATAGAGAATATGTTAAAACGCGGGCCGATGTCGGTTCCGAAAGACCAACTGACTTGGGATGGAAAACTTCCCCGCTATACGATATTGGTCAATTGGATGAAACTGGAATTATACGGCGTATACAGATATCTTGCGTCGGGAAGATTTTCTGAAGCGGAAAAACGATATTCAACGTTATGGGACCTCACTGTTCTGATGTACAACGGGAATCAAATTCCTATCGGGGCATCAGTGACGCGCGCGTTGACCATACAGTTGGTGGAATTCCCGTTTTCCTTAGACAGCGGCCGCCGGATGATCAATAAAGCGTCATTGTCTGCATATCTTAAGCAAGCGGAAGAGCAGATGGACGGTATGTTTGCACGTTCCATCGATGCCGAATATTATACTTTCAAGCAATCGGTCGATGCGATGAGCAGCGCCGCATTGATCCCGAGCAGTAATGAAAAAGCTACTTTCCCGGAAAAACTGTTATACGGCTACATAGCGCGCTGGCCGTTCTTCGATAAGGAAGATCTTACGAAAAACACCCATGCGATGTTTTTATCGATGCGGGGATCGTATACGATCCCGTATTATACGATAGTAGAAAAAACACGTAATGATTCCAAAACAGAATACAAGCGACCGCCGTTCTATAAAAATATTCTGGGCAATGTGTTTTATAATATTGCGATGCCGTCGTATGATATGATCAATTTCGGCAAAGAAAAAGCGAAATCAGAGATCATATGTCTTCGCGCATATCTCGAAGGCGGGCTTACAGCTGTTGAGAAAGCTGTTGATCCGCTTACCGGCAAGCCGTTTGTTGTGTCGAAAACCGACCGTATTTTGCGGTTGTCCACCGAATTTATTGAAAAGAATGAACCGGCATGGAAGCTGGAGATCATTCAATAACGTTTTCGTTCAAAGCTTCATTTCAGGCGTGCTTCGGCGCGCCTTTTTTTGTTTTCTTTAAAGTTTGTTGTTAATTAAAAGAAATGAAAACTCCCCGCAGAATGCGGGGAGTTGAAAATGATCGTTAATTGCCTTCGGTCGGAGCGGCATTACCGGTATCGTCTGAAGGTTCGACTTGGTCCATTTTAGCAAGTTCTGCACGGGCAAGATCCGAGAAAAGGATATTTGTGCCCTGTGATAATTCATCAAGCATTTTTTTAGCTGTAGCGGCATCTTTTACAAAAAGGGATAACGCTTTTTCAAATTTTTTCGCATCTTTGATCATATTTACATCAGTGCTTATCCCGCTGTTGATCCAATACTGGTTGACCCATTTTTTCTGGCCGTTGATGACAAGTTCGCCGAGGTACACTTTTTTCCAACCATTTTCCATCTCTTCAACCACAAACCCGAGTTTCCCCTTCGGGATCTTACAGAATTCATCGCTGTCGAGTGTCGGGCGTACATAGCAGGTGACATTATCTTCAATAAATACGATTGCCTGTTTGGCGAACAGATCTTTTTTGCCGTAAGCTTCCAACCCGTCAGCTAATTTCACTTTTACAACGGATAGTGTTGTCGTTTTCCCGTTTGCTTCTTTTGTAACGTCTTCTTCGCTGATGAACTCCACAGACTCAGCCTTAGACAAGGTGGCTGCATAGGTTTTCAATTCTTTTTCCTTATACACCGCATCAGACCATTTAGCATAAATTGTTTTTGTTGATGGTTTATCGGTCGTTGTACCGTCAGGGTTTTTCACCGTTTTACCGCAACCACTCAGGATCAACATTGCCGCAACCGCTATCACTGACAAATATTTCATACTGCCCCTCCTTCAGGAATTTTGTTACCATTATTATAGGGTGATATTGTTATTTTATCAAGGATATTACGCATAGTATGTTAATGTTAATTTTCATGAATCGTTATTATGATTTTACCGGTGTAAAGTTTTCTTGCAAACTAGACTGTTTTGTCAAGTAAATAAGGCGGGGTAATTCTTGGGCAGTAAGGGAATTCGTAGAAAACAGCGGTTTATAATCAATTGCACGGCTTATTTTGAACAATTTCAGAAATCAAATCAAATGGCATATTATATGCTTTAACCTATTTCTGGGAGGTAGTGTATGGCAATTAAACATGACACATATGCTCGTGGATTGGCTTTAACCGCTTGTCTGGCATTATTGTTTTTTCTGATACCGGTCTTTTTCCGTCCAATCACCGCCAAAATAGTGTTGTTCACCGTGGTCGCATTATTATACGGCGGACTTCTTAGTATCATTGTCGGACGTTTGAAAAGCCATTATATCGAACAATACCAAGTTGAAGAAAGCGATATCATCATGCGGATCGAACATATGATCGGCTCAATGACATCCTTTCTCAATAAAAGTTCTCAATTGGTGCCGGTTCTCACGGGGCAATTAGCAGAGGTCATGAATCAAACGGAGACGGCCGCGCTTGAGATCGGCAGTCATTTTATGGGAATCGTCGATCGTGCCGAAGCTCAGGCAAGAAAAGCCCAAGAGGCCGTGAAGTGTTTCACTTCTCAGGATGGCACAAATACCGGCGCTCTGGAAATGGGTAAACGCACCATTCATGATTCGATGGATAATATGCAGACCGTAATGAAAACCATTGGTCAGTCTGTCGATAATATCCAGATCATTATGAAAGATATCAATGAGATACAAGATCTTGTAAAAGAAGTGTCGTATATTGCCGATCAGACGAGGTTGTTGTCATTCAACGCTGCGATTGAAGCCGCCAGAGCAGGCGAACACGGCAAGGGTTTTGCCGTTGTGGCAGGAGAGGTCGGAAAACTTTCCGAACGTTCAAATAATGCCGCTAAGACCATTCGTGCGAAGATGAAAAAGATCGAGACCGATATCGGAGAAGTATACACCGGTACCAATGAAAGTGTACGCCAGAGTACCGAGCTTGCCCGTGATGTGCAGATCAAAAGCAGTAAGACCATGGAAGAGATCAATTCAGCGATCGATTCCGTTAATATATCGTTGAATGAACTTACTCATGAAGCCGAAAAACTTGCTACCGATATCGGAAGCATCATCATGAACATGCAATTTCAGGACATTACCCGTCAGCGTATTGAGCATGTTGTAGAACCGCTGATGAAACTCAAAGAAGAGACCGAACTCGTCATGGAACGATTCCAGAAATTTGACAATGCGCTCAATGAATCTCAGCAAGGCGTGAATTCAGAATGGCTCGAGAAATTGTATACCATGGAATCCGAACGCGATACACTGCGGTCGGTTATGAAAAATGACAGTTCAGGACAATAAGGAGGCTATATGGCAAAATGCATTATGATCGTAGACGATTCGGCATCAATGCGTCAGATGGTGTCGTTCACTTTGAAAAAGGCTGGGTACGATGTTGTTGAAGCGGTGAACGGCAAAGACGGATGCGATAAGATAAAACAGTCGAAGGTCGACCTTATCGTGACCGATCTCAATATGCCCGAAATGAACGGTATCGACTTCATTCGTGAGGTGCGACTTAATCCGGGGTATAAATTTACGCCGGTTTTGATGCTTACCACCGAATCGCAGAAAGATAAGATCGATGAAGGTAAAAAGGTCGGATGCAGCGGTTGGATAGTAAAACCGTTCTCACCGGAACATCTTCTTGCGACCATCCAAAAAATGGTCTGAAAAGTGATGAAGTATGGCAAAGATCACAACTAAAAAAACAGGCGGAACTACCAGTATCGTGATCAAAGGCGATGCCTGTATCGACAGCGCGGCAGAGATGCATGCCGCCGTTAAAAAGGCATATGAAGCAGCTAAAAGTATCGAAGTGCATTGTTTTGAAGTTGAACGCGCCGATGTCAGTTTTGTTCAATTAATGATCTCGTTGATCAAGACCGCAAAGAATGATAATAAGCCGTGTGTGATCGCATCCGTTTCCGATGTCGTCCACAAATTAATAACCGACACCGGTTACGAACGCGTGTGCCGCGAAAACGGCATTGCTCAGATCTAACGAAAAGCGAAGGGAGCTGTATGGGGCAGATGGACCAATTTGTCCAGGCTTTTAAGAGTGAAGCCTACGAACTGCTTGCCGATCTTGAGACAAAATTGTTGGAACTCGAAGAACGTCCTGAAGATCAGGAAGTAATTAACAGTATATTTCGTGCGTTACATACGATCAAAGGATCAGGCGGTATGTTTGGATTTGACGATATATCGCACTTTACCCATCATATAGAAAATGCTTACGACGCTATCCGCAGCGGAAAAATGTCGGTCTCGACAGATATCATTGATGCGACACTGCATTCGGTCGATCAGATACGCACTATGCTTGTTGCGGATCCCGGCGATTCATCATATATGGCAAAAAATAATGCAATCGTTCAAAAAATTCAGTCGCTTATGTCCGGTACAATAGCCGCAGAACCTGCTTCTGAAAAACAAACTGTTGTTGTACCAGCAGAAACCGTGAACGTTACGGTCGATGCTCAGAAAGAAAAAAAAGCTTTCCGCATACGTTTTAAACCGCAATGCGAGATATTTCTTACCGGCAATAACCCGATGCGTATCTTGGATGAATTGCGCGAATTGGGGCCATGCAAAGTTTTTGCATATGGCGACGATATTCCGTTGTTGGCGGATATAAACCCGGAGCATTCTTATACGCTATGGGACATAATTTTGACAACTTCCGAGCCAATTGACACTATAAAGGACGTCTTTATTTTTGTAGAAAGCGATAGTTTACTGCAATTTGAAGAACTTCATGCTGAATATGCGGAAGATAATAAGAAACTTGGCGACATACTTATCGAACGCGGCGATATCAAGCCGGAAGATGTGGCAAAGGTGCGCGATCTGCAGAAAAAGTTTGGCGAAGTTGCGGTGGAAGCGGGAGTTGTCTCTGCCGAACAAGTTCAATCTGCTCTTATTGAGCAGCAGCATGTACGCGATCTGTCTGAATCACAAAAAAAAGAAGAAGTGCCGTCCATCCGTGTTCAATCTGAAAAGCTTGATCAGTTGGTCGACCTCGTGGGCGAACTTGTAACTCTGCAGGCTCGATTGAATCAATTGAGCATCACGACCAGTAACCCGGAAATGATGTCCATTGCCGAAGAATCCGAACGGCTTACCTCAAGCCTTCGCGACAGCACGATGAGCATCCGTATGGTGCAGATCGGCGCGACATTCAGCAAGATGAAACGGTTGATCCGCGATCTTTCTCAGGAACTCGGGAAAGAGATCGATCTTGAGACAAGCGGTTCCGAGACGGAGCTTGATAAGACCGTCATCGAAAAATTGAATGATCCTTTGGTTCATATCGTCCGTAATTGTATCGACCACGGTATCGAGTCGCCGGAAGATCGGGTTGCTAAGGGGAAAGAGCGGCGCGGTATCGTTCATTTATCGGCAATCCATTCCGGGGC
>CAZIJP010000106.1:5583-9274 GCA_964539615.1 uncultured bacterium | reverse complement strand
TTAATATCATATACAATAAAAAATATTCAGCTTTTATTGATAATTCAATTGACTGCCATAGGTCAAAATTTATTAAAATCAACTCTTATGGTCAATTATCGATAAATTCACCATTCACATTGAAGATCGAACAAATCGCATCTTCTAATTAAAGCATATTCATTTTTTATAGACATTCGTATTGTTGTCATTGTGTAATTTACATATATTTAATTATTCTTATTATTTTATATTGCATTAGACTTATTTATCGCTTATACTACGCTCCGTATATTTATGAGATATTATATTTTAGTCATAATAATGCTGTGCTTAGCGACAGCCGAAACATCCGCGTTACGTATCACTGAGATCATGTACAACCCGGCATGTGCTGATGATACCGCGCTCGAATGGGTCGAATTATACAACGACAGTCAAGCCACGGTTACCATGACAAACTGGACATTGAACGGTAAATCATTCACCGCTACGCTTGCACCGAATGAAACTTTGATAATTGCTCGTAAGCTTACGGCGTTATCATCCGGCGATTCATTTGAAAAATATTACGGTAATAATTCCGGTGTTTGGGGCGACAGTCCGCCGGAGCAATGTAAGGCAATTCAACTGGCGATCAGCCTTGCCAATACAGGCACAAACACTCTAACACTTGCCGATAATACGGGAGCAACCGTCACCTCGTCAATGTATACGCCTGCCGATGGCGGCAACGGTAATGATAAAACGATCGAAGTGTATTCGGACGGAACACGGCGGGAAAGTTCTCAAGCGATGGGATCGCCCTGCATTGTTTGTTTTTTCATGACCCTTACCGTCTCGCCGGAATGCGTTAAAAATATTTCCGTGAAACAAAACAACACCGTCATTTCCGAACAATCCGCATTTACACAACCCGACTTTCGTTGTTACGGATTATACAACGGCTCATATGATATCGCTGTAACGGCAACAGGTTATTCGGATACGGCATATTCATGTGTAATAGATAATAACGATGCCGTTATAACAATGGAATTGACTCCGATCCCGCTGTACATGCTGACAGGTTCTGTAGTCTGCGAGAGTATTGACCGCACCGCTTCGGTGGTGTTATATCAAAACGGTGATATGCTTCGGCAGTTCGAGACGGGCGGCGACGGCGCTTTTTCATTTGCCTCGCTTCAGTCGGGCACATATGATCTGAGCGTTCAAAAGTACGGTTATGAACCTTATGTGCGGTCTATAACGGTTACGAGCGACCTATCTATTACCATTGAGCTTGTACGCCTGCCGGTCACAAAAACAACGATCTGTATAGAAAATGATGCCGGCATTGCGCTTGCGGATGCGGATATCATCGTTACCGATACTGCGGCAAATCTTGTCATCTTCTCGGGTAAAGCAGGTGTTGTACCACTTGACCTGATAAACGGTAATTACAGTATAACCGCCGAGGCAGGCGGACATTTCAGACGGAACATCAATTTCTCGGTTCCGTACGATACGCAAACGGTAATGGTACGGCTTGTCAGGCACAGCATGCTCATCATCAACGAAATAGACTTTTGCGGTGACTGTGAATATGTCGAGCTGTTAAACCGCAGTACGATCCCTGTCGAAACAGACGGATTGTCGATCGCCGACGGATCGAAGACTGTCGCATTGCCGTCCGGGATAACAATTGCGGATTATTGCGTTCTTACCGGAAACAGAACCGCCTATACCGCGGTATACGGGACAAGCGGTACGATCATAGAAATCTCGGGCATGCCCGTTCTGAATAACGACATCGATACACTCAGCCTGCTGGCAATCAATACTGTGCTTGAATCCGTTTCTTACACCGCGTCATTTCTGAACGGGATCGACACATCGTTGGACCGCCTTCGACCCGATAAACCGCTGTCTGCTGAAAATCTATATCCTGCATTACTGCGCACCCCCTGCAAACCCAACAGCACAGCCGGTCTTGTCAATGACGATACGCGTTTGAAAATAACCGAGGTCGCACCATTCGGCGGCAATGAATATATCGAGATCGTCGTCAGCGATGACGGCAACAGCGGCAACGGAGCGCTGCTTAAAGAGTTTTGGGTTACCGATCTGGATACCGAAGAACCGCTCGCTATGATAAAAAAAACCGGCGATGTGTTTTTAATTACAAGCCTTTCTTTATCGGACGATGCCGATCAGGCGTTGTTGATGAAAAACGGCGTTGCAGTTGACGGCATGGGCTGGCGAAAGAAAACGAACACCCCATCAGAAAGTGAAACGGAAGATTTCACCTCCCCGACTTTTAACGGTCTTCCGCTTATATGGTATGAGACGGCCGATACGACCCTTTCTTTCCAACGGTTGAACGACACTTGGGAATTGCGTTCCGCCACTCCCGGCTCGATAACCATTCCGGCTGAAACGGTTTTTTCGGTACCGCAAATTTCGGACAGAAACGCTCAAATCTTATCGATCGCGTATAATGCCGGCACGGTGACAAAAGCCGTATTGACCGTCTATGATATCGCAGGCATTAAAAGGTTTTCCGTTGAAACAATCGTTTCCGGCATCGGCACGTGGCAGATCGACCATACGCTTGAAACAGGTCGTTTCATCTATATCCTCAGTTTACAAAGCGGCGAAAGGAAAAATCAAAAAAAAGGAACGTTCATACTACGATGAAAAAATATATTGTATCGGTTATTTTTTTGTTAACAGTTTTGGGGGGCGGCATGAACGCTTCATTCCTTTTCCATGATATCGGCTATGCCAATCATTTCGGCATGTTCGGACATCATGCAACATTTTCCATGTATGAGAATCCTGCGCTTATGGAAAGCAACTTTGCTGCTTACGGCTCTTTTTCACGACGGTACGGTTTCAGCGAACTTGATGAAACAGCAGTTGCGGTGGAATTTTCCCAAGGCACCTTTTCATACGGTCTCTATGCTTATACGTTCCAAGCGCTTCCGTATCAGGAACAGGAGGCCGGGATTTGCATCAATAAAAAAATGCTGCCGGCAATTACTATAGGAATTACGATCAAAGCATTGCGGCTAACTGCCGTTGAGAACGCATACACTGCTTTTTCTTATGATATCGGCTTTTCATCACGCTATAAAAATCATACGCTTGCATTATCGGTGAAAGACATTGAGAAACCAATGCTGAACGAACGGATAGCCATGACAAGCATAGCAAAATACGAATATTGTACTACCGGATTTACGTTTTCAATGAAATATGTCAGCATAAGTTCTCTTTATGATCATTGGCTTCTCGGATGTGATTATGCGATAAACAAATGGATCGCCGCGTCATACGCATTCAGGTTAAAAAACGGAGAACATCGCGCAGGACTGCGATTTACTCAAAATAAGTTTTTTATCAATATCGGATATACGCTTCCCGCCGAGTTGGACGGGTATCTGTTTTCGGAAGCAGGCATACGATGGTAAAAATCCTTTTCTTATTTCTTCTGATACTTATGTCAAAAGAATTACGGGCCTTTGACTGGCCGTACGGTATCATTCCCGAAGATGATTATGACATTGAGCGGTATTATACCGAAGGATATTACGATTTTACGGTATATGAAGAACTTAAACATCTTTATTACGAACCGATCGACATCAACAGCGCTGATACAAACGAACTCATGACACTGCCCGGCGTGACCACGGATACCGCTAAATGTATAATTGAACGACGCAAA
>CAZIJP010000106.1:0-5573 GCA_964539615.1 uncultured bacterium | reverse complement strand
ATAGAACCATTTAAAGCTGTTCAAGACATCAAGCAATGCATTCCGAACAATGAAATATACCGTTTGGTGAAACCGTATATTCGTGCCGTTAAACCGGTGATGTTGCACGGATCGCTGTCTGCATATAACAAAAAAGATTATTCTTACGTCAAAACAATACTCGTTTACGGCCCGCTCGATGCGAGGGTTAAAGTAAGTCATCAACAATCAGGCATACTTACAAAATCGAATGAAACTACAGAATTGATCGATAAAGAATATCTTACACTAATTGACGGATGGGCCGGTTCTTATCGCATACAAAACATATCCGTTTACGGAGGCGATCTACGGTTTCATTGGGGCGAAGGGATTATGAGTTTCGGTTCTTCGTCTGCCCAACGTTCTGCGGTCATACCGGAACTGAGCGATACCGAATATTATCGCGGCGCTGGCATTTCAGGACAATTTGGCGAATTCACCATAAGCGGTGTATATTCAAATCATTTAAAACGATGCAAGGACTATGTATTTCTCCCCGATTTAAATAAGTACGCATTACTGACAATTGAAGATCTCTATCGTGAAGAAACATACATCGGCGGAGTATTGTTAAATAACGAAACCGTAAGTATCGGTATTGCCGGGCAATACTATATGAGCGAAGAGCTCCAACACCAGCAACAGTTCGCATCATTCGAAGTTACCGGACAAGCTGCCGTTAGCGGTAACGTAACACTCGGTTCGGAATGTATATTTCAAGAAAATACCCATGTGCTTTATATACGATGCGTCATTCGCGATGACAAAAATTATTGTAAGGTCGGGCATTTTTACAACACCGGCGTAAAAACACCTTTCGGTCGTTTCGATGAACAACTCGAAAAAAGATATGATGCTGTCTTTCGCCACACTGAACGTTTATGGCAATTTTCCGCATCGCTGACCAGTGAATTTGATAATGAATATTCGCGCCGCTATATTGTTCAAATGACCGCGTTCCCTTATTCGGGTGTGCGCTGTTTTATAGTGTGTGCCGAGAATACAAGCGCACGATACGGCGGGGGTGTATCCTTTAACGATTCGTTATGGACATTTTCAGCGGAAACCTACCGTTATGAATCGGGATTACAGAAACACATCGTAGCAATAGGAAAAAACGGTGATTATCTGGATTTCAAAGTTTCGATCGTCTATGACGGTACAGATAATACTGACTGGGATAAGTCGATCCGTGCGCGGATATCGCTCTACCCTTGGCAGAATTTCTCACTGACTTGTTCCAATTCAACATCATGGTATGGTTCCGGGACCACATCAGAAACATCGCTCTGGTCAACTGTACGGTTTTAATGTAGTTCGGAATATCAAGATTGTGACACCAAATACGTTTTTGAAATCTTTTATTCTATATCATCTTTCGTCAAACCGTAACGCTCATTCGCTTCGACATTCCCGCGCGGTTCTATATGAATGATGACATCGTATACATTCGGAAGGCGCGTCTTTATGGCTGCTTCAACGGATTTTGCTATTTCATGTGCCTCTACTACCGTCATTGAACCGTCAACC
The DNA here is from genome assembly GCA_964539615.1 of uncultured bacterium. Classification (GTDB taxonomy): domain Bacteria; phylum Macinerneyibacteriota; class Macinerneyibacteria; order Macinerneyibacteriales; family CAYRFE01; genus CAYRFE01. The sequence goes on along the minus strand of CAZIJP010000106.1, from coordinate 4,022 downwards.
TCAATATCAATATCAACGATCATATTATTAGCAATTTTTCGAACGCGTGCACGATGCGGATTTGCCGCACCGGGTACCGCTTCCACAGCTTTAAATATTTCATTATAAACGGTTGTATCATCCATGCCGTCCATAAGTTCGGTCTTGGTCTCAAGGAAGATGCCGACACCACTCTTTATGATCCATCCGCCAAGCAACAGAGCGACCGTAAGGTCAATATATGGATTATTTGCCAAACGAGTGAGATAAACGCTAAAAAGGACGCTTGACGAGATCAGAATATCGTTACGCATGTTCTTGCCGTTTGCTATAAGCATTGCACTATTACAGGATTTCCCCATTTTAAATTGAAAATACGCAAGGATCGATTTCCCGATTATGGAGATCCCTGTGATATACAACGCCAGCATTGTAGGTACTTCAAGCGCTTGTCCCTCGGTAATTCTGTGAAATGCGGAAAATATAAGTTGTAATCCTGCAAAACAAATAATAAAAGACAATACTTTTGTTGCGATCGTTTCTGCGCGTCCGTGACCGTACGGATGATTCTTATCAGGCGGCTGCATCATGATGCGCGCCGTGAATAAGGTCACAAACGATATGACCACATCAGTGCTTGAGTCGATACCGTCTCCTACCACTGCAAGGCTTCCCGCGATCATACCGATCGATATTTTTGACACGGCGAGCAGAGCATTGCCGACGATACTGATCCATGAAGCGCGTTGTATTTCCCGTGTTCTGGCTTCAACACACGTTATTGTTGTATTGTTTGTCATGTGCCGATATTATAGTAAAGCAGTGATTTAATCAAGTAAATTAAACTTAAGAAAAGGAACGATTTGTAAGATTTACCAAAAAAATATTAACAACACTCAACTTTTGAGCACAAGACCTTTGTATGGCGAGATAACCATCAGCTTATACTGTAATCCCCGCTTTTCCCACCGGTTTTTGACATAAGTTTGATATCGGAAATGACCATGGACTTGTCGATCGCCTTGCACATATCGTAGATCGTGAGAAGTGCCGTGGTTACTGCCTGCAGCGCTTCCATCTCAACACCGGTAACAGCCGTACAGGAAACGGTAGCATATACTTCAATACGATCTTTCTTAACGGTGAAATCAATAGAAACCTTACTGATGGGTATTTGATGACAGAGCGGAATAAGCTCAGGCACTTTTTTGGCGGCAAGTATTCCAGCCACTTCGGCGGTAGTAAGCACATTTCCTTTTGCAATGGTATTTGATATGATCGCCTCGTAAACAGGATCTGTTATAGAAATTTCCCCGTATGCCACGGCTGTCCGCCGCGTTGCCGTCTTACCGCCGACATCGACCATAGATAATTTCCCCTTATCGTCAAGATGTGAAAAAGGCATATCAACCTCCGAGAGTGTTCATGTTATTAACGCCGGAGCCCAAATGCTCTTTCGGTTTAGATTCAACTGCAGCATCAATGATCGCAAGCAATTCTTCATCACTGCATCCGTTGCGCATCGGAATTCGCAGATCATAAGCATCGGCATGCATAAGACATGGTGTGATGATCCCGTCGGATGTTAACCGAAGCCTGTTGCACCGCCAACAAAACTTGTGTGTCATAGGAGAGATGAATCCGATCTTTGCAGTTGTTCCCTTAACATCATATGTATGCGATACCAGCGAACGGCTATCATCATCCTGTACCAGTGTATACTGTTGTTCTATATCAGCTTTCACCTGTTCGTTCGAATAGAACCGTTCCTGCTGTAACCCGGAAACACCCGCTAGCGGCATGAACTCGATGAATCGCCATTCAAGACCGTATTTCACGGCAAAATCGACAAAATCAACAATCTCATCGCTGTTTATACCGTTCATGATGACGGTATTTACTTTCACCGGGGTCAACCCGGCCGCTATCGCCGCATGTAATCCTTCAAGGGTATCTAATAATGAACCCTTGCGGGTAATTGCTGAAAACCTGTCTTCCCGTAAAGTATCTATGCTGATATTCACCCGACTAAGACCGTTCTGTTTTAATTGTACAGCCATCCCCGCCAGAAGGACCCCGTTTGTGGTAGCGGTCACTTCCTGTAATCCGGGAATTGCGGTGATCATTTTCACAAGTTCAGGAAAATTATGACGGATCAACGGTTCCCCGCCGGTCAGTCGTATCTTCTCAACACCGAGAGAAACAAACAACCGTGCCAACCGTGTGATCTCTTCAAATGAAAGTATATCACCATGATTTTTTTTAAGAATACCCTCTTCAGGCATGCAATAGATACAACGAAGATTACACATGTCGGTCACTGAGACGCGAAGATAGTCGATCCTGCGTCCTTGCGTATCTTTCATCATAAGAAAAAGAACGGCGACTCCGAGCCGTCGAATCCCGGGATCACGCAAGCATATCCGTGCGCTACAGCATTAGCATTGATATCACCGGAGCCGTTGGTGCGTAGCGGTGTAATTTTCCATAAACCGTTCTCTGACACAGTCGTCACCGGGATAAAATGATATTTATCATGAAGCGTTTTCGGTTGAGCCGTCCAAGCGCCGGTGATCCATTGCTCAAACGGGTCAGGGTGCCCCATCAATCTACGTAACGCAGGCAACACAAACAACCGCATCGAAAGAATGGTCGATACCGGATTTCCCGGCAGGCCGAACACGAGCGTGTTGCCTTTTCGCGCACACAACTGCGGTTTCCCGGGTTTGACGTTCATCCCGTGATAGAGGATCGTGTAACCCATATCTTTTAATAAAACGGGTAAATAGTCTTTGTCGCCTTCTGACACGCCGCCGCTGAAAAGCAGCACATCAAAACGCTGTTCATGATCGGCGATAACATCCTGCAATGCCGTGCGTGTATCAGGCACGATCCCGCCGTACGTATGTTCAATATGATTTGAATGCAATTGGGCCATCACGCCGTAAGCATTGATATTGCGGATCGAAGAACCGGCCAGAGGCTCAAACGGTTCCCGCACTTCATCGCCGGTGGAAAATACCGCACACCGCGGAGAAGCGATCACATCCGCATACATCAGGCCGACAGATGCGAATGTGCCTATCGTAAATTCCTGAATTACGGTCCCTGCCGGTAATAAGATATCGCCGGCCTTATAGTCTTCGCCCGTATACGCAATATTGCTTCCCTTTGGTTCGGAACGGTCGACTGTAATTGCTTTTGTATCGTAATTTGAACAATATTCTTTTCTGATCACCGTGTCGCAACATGCAGGTACCGGAGCGCCGGTCATGATCTTCACACACTGAACTTTTTGTAATTCTCCGGAAAACACCGTCCCGGCAGCTACTTCCGCTGCTACAGTAAGCGTTTTAACATCGGAGAGACTGTCATAGTTGAGCGCGATACCGTCCATAGCCGAACGATCGAAAAGAGGCATATCATTGGGGGCGACAACCGCGACAGCAAGCACACGCCCTATAGCAGAGGTTATCGGAATCCGTTCAACTGCTGTGAAAGGATGCAACGAACCGATGATATCGTTTGCCCGGTCATACGTGATCATTGAATATCCTTTTATAGACCTCGTCATTGACGCGGTGCATTTCCGATTGGTATAATTCAAATTTTTCCAACAAAGCGCATGCTTGAGCGGTAAGGGTACTTTCCCCGCCGTGCGCACCGCCCTTTTTACTGAGAAGCAAGGTATACCCCAGCAACGACTCCATTTTTTTTATTACACCCCATGCATAACGGTAGGAATATTTGAGATGCAAAGCGGCTTTATGAAGAGAGCCCATATCTCGCACCGTTTTCAACAGTACGTACCGCCCTTCGCCGAGTATGTGATGGCCGTCGTGATCCAGCCAGACCTTTACATTACCTTTCATGGGTTCATTATACTCAAGTGAGCATAATACGCAAGAGAAAGCAATCGGCTATTTTTTCAAACCACGATTTTTTTTATTTCAATACTATTTCTCCGATCTTAAAATGCAATTCCCAAATATCACAATCCTGATTTGCCAGTATGATACTTGTTGTATTGATCGAAGGATAGT
>CAZIJP010000105.1:0-9414 GCA_964539615.1 uncultured bacterium | reverse complement strand
GTCAGGTATGTTGAACGACAGACAAAAAACAATATTAAGTTATATCGTGAATGAATATATCCGTACGGGTACCGCAGTGAGTTCGCGTACGCTTTCCCGGTTGAACGGGCTTGACCTTTCACCGGCTACGATACGCAATGTCATGGCAGACCTTGAAGAGCTCGGATATATCTATCAGACGCATATTTCGTCGGGGCGTGTGCCTACCGACAAAGGATATCGTTTTTTTGTTGATAACTTGATGCGATTACAAAACCTTACGATCGATGAGAAGCGCAAGATCACTGATCAGTACCAGCATGATGTGTCGGAGCTTGATGAAGTGTTGAAAAACACATCGCTTGTGCTTTCGCAGATATCAAAGAAAATCGGTGTGGCAATATCGCCCCCGATCGAAAAAGATATTATAACTTGTTTTCACTTTGTACCGGTCGGCGCGAGTAAGGTCTTGGCCGTGCTGGTGACAAAATCCGGGATCGTGAAAGAACACTTGTTCTCCATTCAGGATACGCCGGGTAAGGACGAACTTGAGCGTGTGAACAATTTCCTAAATACGATGCTCACCGGCGAGACGCTGGAAACGGCCATAAAAAAAGTAAAGGCCGGCACTACGGCGGCCATAGCCAGTGAGTTCATCATGAGCGTGGTTTGTTCGCAGCTGGATAAGAGCCGTCAGGACGAGAATAAGGTCTTTGTTGACGGTGTGATGGATTTTATTAAAACAGGGCATGACGCGCCTATCGAATTGTTGCGTGATGATGTTATTTCCTCGATCATCGGCGCTTCGATCAATGATGCCGGACAGAATGTTAATGTAAAGATCGGCGAAGAGAACGATAAGAAAATATTGAAAGAGTACAGCCTCATATCGCGAGAGGTACAGGTCGGCGAAGGATTGTATTCGCGTATAGCAATAATCGGCGAAAAACGTGTCAACTATGCAAAGATCATTTCACTCGTTGAATATACGGGTAAATTACTTGAAGAAACATTGGAAAGGTAAACGGAAGGAGGTTCTATGACCAAAAAAGGCGTTCATGAAGAAAATAATCATGACAACGATCAGGGCAACGCCGCCGAAAGCGCAGAAAATCAGTCCGGTCATGGAAAGAGATCGAACCATGAGCATGATAAAAAAATGAAAGAACTTGAAAAGAAATGCTATGAGCTGGAAGCAAAGGTTGAAGGGCTTGAATCTGATAAAAAGAATTATCAGGATAAGCTTGCCCGCGTTATGGCGGATTTTGATAATCACCGCCGTAGAACTGAAGAGGAACGCAGCCGAATCATCAAACAGGCTGCTGAAAAAATTATTCTTGAAATGCTTCCCGTGTTGGACGATATGACGCGCGCGTTGGATACGTATGATGAGAATCATGCTGTAGATAAGTTAATAGACGGCTTGAAACTTGTCGGAAAAAAATTCTCAGACGTGATGGCGTTCAACGGAGTTGCTCCGATCGATGCATTGAATAAACCGTTCGATCCCTATTACCATGAAGCGCTTACCATGGTCGTTGAAGGTGAGCATGAGCATGAAGAGCAGGTTGTGCAGGAATATCGTAAAGGGTATATGCTCTATGACAAGGTCATACGCCCGTCGCAGGTAGTAGTTTCAAAAAAGAAAGAAAACGATTCCGGTAGTACCGGAGAAGAAAATAAAGGAGAGTGATCATATGGGTAAGATTATAGGTATCGATCTCGGGACCACAAACTCTGTTGTGGCAGTTATGGAGGGCGGCGAACCGAAAGTAATCGTCAACAGTGACGGAGGCCGTTTGACCCCATCAGTGGTCGGCTTTAAAAAAGACGGCGAACGCCTTGTAGGCGAGCTTGCAAAACGTCAGGCTGTGACCAATCCCGAAAATACCGTGTATTCCATCAAACGCTTTATGGGGCGTTTTGTATCCGAAGTAAAAGAAGAGATGACAATGATCCCCTATAAAATCAAAGGCAGTTCCAATGATGTTGTTAACGTCGAGATCATGGGTAAGGATTATACGCCGCCGGAAATTTCGGCAATGATCTTGCGTAAACTCAAAGAAGATGCCGAGCGTTATCTCGGTGAAACGGTTACTGAGGCCATCATCACAGTGCCGGCTTATTTCAACGATCGTCAGCGTCAAGCTACCAAGGATGCCGGCAAGATCGCAGGCCTAGACGTAAAACGTATCATCAATGAGCCTACCGCTGCGGCACTCGCTTATGGCCTGCAGACCGGCCATTCTCATAAGATCGCCGTGTATGACCTCGGCGGCGGTACATTTGATGTTTCCATACTTGAACTTGGCGACGGTGTTTTGGAAGTGCTTTCCACGAACGGCAACACCCATTTGGGCGGCGACAATTTTGACCATCTCCTGATCGACTTTATAGCAGATAAGTTCCAGAAGGACGAAGCGATCGATCTCAGAAAAGATAAGATGGCATTGCAGCGCCTTAAAGAGGCTGCAGAAAAAGCAAAAAAAGAACTCTCAACGGTCACATCTACAAATATAAATCTTCCGTTCGTTACTGCCGATGCAAACGGACCGAAACATTTAAATATCGATATCACCCGTTCAGAGTTTGAACGTATGATCTATGATCTGGTCGAAGGCACATTCAAGCCGTGCCAGAATGCTCTCAATGATGCAAAACTTTCTAAATCCGATATTCATGAAGTCGTACTCATCGGCGGTTCTACACGTATACCGCTTGTTCAGCAGAAGGTTAAAGATTTCTTCGGAAGAGACCCCTATATGAGCGTTAACCCGGATGAAGCGGTCGCCATCGGCGCTGCGGTACAGGCCGGTATCATGTCAGGTGAAGGCGAATTGAAGGATATGGTGCTTTTGGATGTAACCCCGCTGTCACTCGGTCTTGAGACCCTCGGCGGTGTGATGACACGCATCATCGAGCGTAATACCACCATCCCTACCCGCAAAACACAGATATTCACAACGGCAGCGGATAATCAGCCAGGGGTCGAGGTTCATGTGTTGCAGGGAGAACGTCCCATGGCTACCGACAACATGACGCTTGGACGATTTGAACTGTCCGGTATCCCGCCGGCACCGCGCGGTGTACCTCAGGTTGAAGTAACATTTGATATCGATGCAAACGGTATTCTCAATGTTACCGCAAAGGACCTTGCCACCAATAAGCAACAGAACATAGTCATCAAATCATCATCCGGCTTAGGTGATAATGATATCGACCGCATGGTTAAAGAAGCCGAAAAATTCGCCGATGAAGATAAGAAAAAGAAAGAAGCTATCGAGGTGCGTAATAATGCCGACAGTATGGTTTACAACACCGAGAAAGCTCTCAAAGATTACGGCGATAAACTTAGCGAAGGTGATCGTAATGCCATCGAGGAAAAAATGAAAGCACTGCGTGAAGTTATGCACGGTGACGATATCGAGCTTATGAAACAGCGCACCGATGAATTACGCGATGCATCCTTTAAGCTTGCGGAAGAAATGTATAAACATACCGGCGCAGGCGCTCAGGGCGGCGAAAGCGGAGAAGCGCAACCGCAGCAGCAGCCAAGTAATGACAAAAAACCCGATGATAATGTCCAGGAGGCAGATTTTAAAGAAGTGTAAGGATATAATATGGCAAAACGAGATTATTACGAGACCCTTGAGATCGGCAAAGATGCCCCGCCCGAAGAGATAAAAAAAGCATACCGAAAATTGGCGATCAAGTATCACCCGGACAAAAATCCGGGTGATAAGACCGCCGAAGAGAAATTCAAAGAGCTTACCGAAGCGTATCAAGTGTTGAGCGATCCCGCAAAACGCCAACAATACGACAAATTCGGGCATGAAGGATTTCAACAAGGCGGCTATGGCCAAGGCGGTTTTGATTTCAACAATTCCGGATTTGATATCGGCGATATTTTCGGTGACATATTCGGTGATTTTTTCGGCTCATCCCGTGGCAGAGGGCGCAGTCAAAGCCGTGGAGAACGCGGAAGCGATCTCCGATATGAGCTTACCGTTGATTTCAAAGAAGCTGTTTTCGGTATTAAGAAACGTATTACATTTACCAAATTGGAAGAGTGTTCTACGTGTCACGGGTCCGGAGCAGAAGGCGGAGCGCAACCCGATGTATGCCCGGAATGTCACGGCAGCGGCCAAGTGCGGATCAGTCAGGGATTTTTCGTAATGTCCCGTCCGTGCCCCAAATGTGGCGGCACAGGCCAGATCATAAAAAATAAATGTAAAGCATGCTCCGGTAAAGCGCGAATCAAGCGGGAAAAAACCCTTGAAGTGAGTATTCCTGCAGGAGTAGACAACGGATCGATCTTAAAATTACGAGGCGAAGGCGAGGCAGGTTTGCGCGGCGGCCCGGCAGGTGATCTCTATGTGGAGATCGGCGTTCGCCCCGACCCGCATTTTAAACGTGAAGGGCTCGATGTGATCACTGAGGCCCGGATATCATATCCTGATGCCGTGGTAGGGACAAAGATTGTTATACAGACACTCACGGGGCAAGCCGAGCTTGATATACCCAACGGTACTGAAAGCGGAAAAGTGTTCCGTATGCGCGGCAAAGGTATTCGTGATGTGCACGGCTATGAGACCGGCGATCAATTGGTGAAAGTTGTCGTGGATATCCCTAAGAAAATTTCAAAACGCGCAAAGGAATTGTTGACCGAGTTGCAGAAAGAATTAAAGTAATCAGTCGTGTGTTTTATATGATTTTAGTTTAGGGCAGAGGTTCTCTCTGCCTTTTTTTTAGCACATACACAAGTTGCCTGGGTGTTACATGCGATTGTGATTGCTACATTGGTTTTTCTGATATCTTGAGGGATTTATGGTTTTTGAAGGATATCTAATTTTGATGATATGAATTTATCGTAATCAATTAATTATGCTTGCGCTTTTTTTGTTCTTTTCGTATAATGAGTGGGTGGAATTGCTGTTAATTAAACTTATCACACTTATCATTTCTTTCTCATATGTGGGTTTGTTTGTTTTCATCGCGGTATTCTCTTTTATTGCCGTGTCGGAAGAGGTTGTTCTTTTTGCAACGGGTATTTTATTGTCACAAGGTTATTTATCACTCGTTCCGGGTATTTTTGTTGCATATCTTGCTATTCTCGGTGGCGATTCGATGTGTTATCTGCTTGGTTTTATGGTAAACCATTCGGTAAAACGACTTAATTTCATGAAGAAGTTTATTAAAGTGTCTGATCTTCGATATGGAGAACGTTGGTTCAATAAATATGGGCCATTCTCAGTGCCGATAGCCCGGTTCATTGTAGGCGTAAGGTTTCAGACATTTGTTTTTGCAGGTGTTATGGGATTGCGATATAAAAAATTTCTTCTCTATGATGCCTTGGCGAATATTATTTTCACGCCGCTTGTGATTCTGATGGGATATTATTTCGGTGACCAGATCGTCGGAAAGGTAATGCAGTATTTCGGGAAATCGACCGGTGCCCTCGGGGCGATCATATTCATATTATTTTTCGGATTTTTCATTTTTCAGATATGGTTCACAAAACACAAGGAACATAAAAAACGTAAAGAAAGAATACGCGAACGTAGGGAAAAGAGTAATTTGAAATAATATGCCAATTTGTGATTTGTTCTCTGCGCGGAAGCTAAACCACTTAAAGATGGAGTGATGAAATGAAAAAATCAGGTTGGGGTTTTCTTGTACTGGCGGTAATGATTACATCAGTATTTTGTATTATATCGTGTGCGAATGCCACTCCGCAAGATGATGCAAAAAATTTCAATGCTCAGGGGTATGAGCTCTATTTGCAAGGTAAATATGAAGAAGCGCTTCCACTGTTTGAAAAAGCATTTACTGCCGATCCCAATAATTCTTTGGCCCATTATAATTATGCCTGTACACTCGGCGCGCTCATGAAGATCGATTACCCGACGTGGTTTAGCTTTAAAGAAGCAGCAATCGAACATTTGAAACTTACCGTAAAACTTGACCGCGCTTCTATAACGAAAATAAAAAAAGACAAAGATCTTGAGGTCTTACATAAAGAATTTCATTATTATAGAGTGATCGGACTTTCGACTGACCGATCGGATGATGTGAGAGAGATATTGTGTTCCCTGACGTGGTATGTTCATGGAGAAGGAGTATTTGCTGTTCTTGGCGGCATGCAGTTTATAAAAGATGTCAATAAAGATAATACTAAGGACGGTACGTTTAAAATATGGTTCCATTCCTCTGATTTTTTTGAAAATCCAGATACCGCGAAGGATATTACGTATACCGGCAAATTTTCCGTGAACGGCAATAGGATTGAAATGAAGCTGGACAAACCGATGCTTAGAAAACGTTCTATTGAAGATATATTCTCAAACAAAGATAAAAAAGAAAAAGAAGAGATTTTAAAGGCAAAATTAAAATCTGACGGATCATTGGAATTTGAAGGTTTTGAATACAAGATGTTTTCCTGGTTTGATGAATTCAGCGCTTAATTACGGCATGTAGTCGATTAACGTCATAGTTCCTGCACTATGGCGTTTTTTTACCTAATGAAATTCTTTTTAAAAACGCCGTAGAGTATAAATAGCACTTCAGATATTACCGTCATTTCCGATAACAAACTAAGAAAGAGGTGATGGTATGGCAGGTACCCAATCCATCAGCGGATTAATTTCCGGTTTACAAACAAGTGACATAATTGATAAACTCATAACTATTGAGACAATACCGCAAAATCTCGTCAAAGCCCGTCAGGCTGAGATCAAGCAGCAAATGAGCGGATGGTCTGCTTTTGAAGCTTTATTGATCGGATTACAAACTAATGTCACCTCATTGAGCAGCGATACGGTTTGGGATACTTTTGGTGTTACATCCAGTGATTCAAGTGTCGTATCAGCTGTGGCCTCGGAAAGCGCTCAAGCGGGAAAATACAGTTTACAAGTTGATAAGATAGCTCAGAATCATCAAATGGCATTCGGCAGTTATTCAACGCTCTCTCAGTCAATCAGTGCAGGCACATTAAATATAAAAGTTGGCAATGAAGATCATACAATAAATATTACCAGTTCAAATAATACGGTTCAGGGCATGATCAATGCGGTCAATGATGCGGATATCGGGGTTACGGCTTCGGCTCTCAAAATGAGCGGCAATTATAAGATCGTTTTCTCATCCGATGAGACCGGTATTGAAAACAAAATGCTTGCTCGTTTTACGCCGACAAGTGGAACCGCTCAAGGTTTTGACACAATATCTACGACAACGACCGGATGGACGGGGGCGACTGTTTCATCAGCCGGGGTTTATACCGGCTATAGCGATAAAGCATATACCGTATCTGCCACAAGTAGCGGAACGGTAGGAACGGATCCTTTGTCCTTACACTGGGTGTCAGGCAGTGAATCCGGTGATATCACCGTTGCAGCAGACTACCATGCAGGTGATGCCATAACTCTTGCCGACGGTGTGACATTCTCATTGGCTGCAGGCAGCGTCACCTCAGGAGAATCGTTTGGGGTTGCCGTGGACGCAGCATCGATTCAGGCTCCTCAAGATGCCGAGATCATGTTAGGCAGCGGCGATAATGCTTTGCTGATCACATCAGACACAAATTCCGTTGACGGTATTGTTCCGGGCGTAACGTTGAATTTACTTAGCGCTTCTCCCGATAAGACCATAAATATTACCGTTCAAAGGGACTCCCAAACCATTATCAATAAAGTACAAGCTATGGTGACCGCATATAACAAGGTGGTTGATTTTACGAATCAACAACAAAAATACGACCAAGAAACAATGACCTCCGGTGTGCTTTTCGGGGATTCAACCTTCAGCAGTATCGATATGAATCTGAAAGGTAAATTTTCAGGATATCTTGATTCAACCCGCGGGTTATATCAGGCATTCGGCGATATTGGTATTTCGATGAATGATGATGCAACATTAACGTTGGATACAACCGTTCTTAGCGATGCATTGTCCGGCAATTACTCCGATGTTAAAAAATTATTTTTGAATACCGGTGAAACAACGGATACCGATATTAATTTCATCAGCGCAAATGATTCTACAAGCGTGACAACAGACGGTTATGCGGTTAATATTACCCGCGCTGCGGAGCAGGCTTCTTACCGCGGGTCTGAAATATCACTTTCTTCATCATCACCGCTTGTTATTTCATCTTCAAATAAGAATTTGCAATTTTCTTTTGACGGTGTTCGCCTTTCCAATACGATTATTCCCGAAGGTACGTATACAAGCGGAAGCGCCTTGGCAACTGCGATTCAAGACGCCGTAAACCAAGATGACCTGTTACATGATAAAATAATTAGTGTTGAATGGGTTGATACTACCCCAGGAAAAGGTTATTTTAAGATCACCTCGCCAAGCTACGGCTCTAATTCCAATGTGACCGTAGAAGCGGCAAACGGTAATTTACGGCTCGGTTTGGCTGTTGGAAGCGATAACGGCGTTGATGTGGCCGGTACGATCAATGGTGAGACAGCAGAAGGCACCGGAAGGCTTCTACGCGGTGTGACCGGCAATAAAACCACCTCAGGATTATCGCTTGAAGTTTTATTGACACCTGCGCAATTATCGGCACAAGGTTCGGCACAGGGCTCGGTTTATTACACTACAGGATTAATGACTTCAATTGATTCATTCATGAGCGACCTGACCAATTCGCTGAATGGAGTGCTTAAGGAACAGCAAAAAAGCCTTAAAACAATGTATGATGATCTTCAAACTGAGGTTGTGAAGTATGATGAAAAGATCGAGGCAAAGCGTCTTGAACTAGAATTGAAGTTTAATAATATGGAAACAATATTGAACCAGTTGAATTCTCAAGGTAATTATTTGGCCGCACAAATTGCCGGATTAAGTACTACTTCTTCATCGTAACTAGAGTGAAAGTGAGGTAATTATGGCACTCGCAAACATCTACCAATCGTATACTAAGGCGCAAGTAAGGACTGATGATCCTCAAAAAGTATTAGTACTTCTCTTTGAAGGCATAATCTCTTTTCTGAATAAAGCTCATTCTGAGATTTCCGACAAGCAATATCTTCCTGCACATGATAATTTCATGAAAGCAAAAAATATTATCGTGGAACTTATGTGTGCACTTGATATGGAGCAGGGTGGAGAGATCGCACAAAATTTATATAATTTATATTGGTTTTTATTTGAAAAGATCGTTGAAGCCGATTATACTAAAAACACTGCTACGATCGATATGATCATACCGGTCATCCGGACAATAAAGAGCGGTTGGGAACATATGGAACTGCAGAACGATGAACGGGGACATCTAAGAAGTGATACAAACAATTTGAATATGAAAGGTTGACAGATGATAGATCCTATCCCGCTGTATACTCGAATCCTTGATGTGACCAAATCCGAGAAAGCAGCGCTTGATAACAATGATTTTGATAACCTTTTAAAGTTGATCAATGAGCG
>CAZIJP010000104.1:0-9430 GCA_964539615.1 uncultured bacterium | reverse complement strand
CCGTTGCAGGGATGAAAACCCTGTGTCCTAGGCCTCTAGACGAAGGGGACAAATTGGCTCATGAGCCGCGCAGGATTCGAACCTGCGACCCACGCCTTAAAAGGGCGTTGCTCTACCAGCTGAGCTAGCGGCCCATCGTATCGTCGTGTTACGATTTTGTCACGTTTTGATTGCGCTGACGAAGGGCATTATATACATTTTCAAATTTCTGTCAAGCGTATATCTTCGAAAAAACAAAAAAAAATGCATTTTCTTGATTCCAATGTTTTGCAGTCTTTCACAGACTTCATTTATTCACGATAACTCCATGCGCATGAATTAAAAAACTTTGCGGAAATAGCACTTATTATTTTAAAAAAAGAACGATTCTGTTTGAATTTGTACCTTTTGAATTATTTGATACACCCCAAATATTCGCGGTCTTTGTAAACGACTGATTGTTCACAAATACCCCCTCGCAATGAAATCCGGCATTCACACCAAGCGGGATCACATATTCATCAAGATGAACGGTACCTTTCTCAACGTCACCAACCTCAAATGCCACCCTTCCGCCGAGCACGGTTATTCTGTACAATTCATGAAAAACATCCTGCATAATCGTTGACCAATCTGATATCTTTCGAACGACCGTAATCGAGCGACTAATTTCAATTTCATTTATACCGTTAAACCAACATCTGAGCCAGTTATCGGACGCATATTGCACAACACTCAAAAAAGGCGGGGAAGTGACCGTCAGATGTATCGAGTTGTCAGCAATACCTTCAGTATTTCGCGCATCATCGTTAAAAAACACTGCGCAACTGCCTGCCTTTAACAAGGTTTGTTTCTCAATCGCTGTGGTCTTTTTGATAAGCTCCTTTGTTTTTTTTACTATGATCGCATAGATATCGCGATATGAAGGTTCTTGACCCAAATTCCGGTTTATTTTTTTCTGGCGTGCGCGAGAAACGGCTTGGTTGGGGGGTAACGTATAAACAGAAAAAAAACCCGAAGAATGACCGGTCAAACGGTTTGTAGCTACCATTCGGATCCACTCATCGATATGATCAAGCGTTCCATTATGTTGGCGGAATAATAAATATGAACGTAGCCGTAAGAGTTCTTGCAAGGTCTTCTCGTGGTAAAACATCGACAGGTCTGGAGATGTTTCAGTTGTCTCACGAAAACCCTTTATACTTTCGATCCTATGGCATACATCATCAATTTCAGGAATAAAAAACCGAGGGCGCGAAAGTACCGTGCTGAGCGGATTGATATCGTTTGCCGTCGGTTTTCGATCATTAAGTCCGGCCTCTATTACAGTTGTTCCCCTGCCTGAAAAAGGGTCATACACCCTATCGCCGGGAGACGTAAAAGCCTGAATGAAAAAACGAGGAAGCTGCGGCTTGAAGCAGGCTCTATAGGAAATCTCATGGATTGAACTGGCATCACGTTGTTTTGCTGTCCAAAATTCTCCGGTGAATCGCGGCACTACAAAACCGTTGACACAGATCTCGTCGATGAAAATATCGCTAAATCCCCGAAGTATTGATATGGCGGAAACATTTTTTTTCATACCGATGGATAATAACGAAGAAATTTTTTAAAGTCAAGAAAAGAGCCGGATACTAATATCAGGTTTACGAATAAGCATTTATTTTTTTGTATAAGCATTAAATACACCTCGGTCATATTAATATACTATTTTTTATATTTGCACGAGAGGAAAGTTACCGTTATAGTTGTGCCGAGGTGAGGTTATGTTCAAACCGTTCATTGATTTTTACATGTCGCAAATAAACTACTACACGATCGCCTTGTTCATGGCGATCGAAAGTTCATTTATACCGTTCCCGTCGGAAATAGTCATCCCCCCGGCAGCCTGGAAAGCGGCCAACGGAGAACTGAATGTCTACTTTGTCATTCTCAGCGGCACCATAGGCAGCATTGTCGGCGCATTGTTCAACTATTACATTGCCCTCTGGCTTGGCAGAAAGGTCGTCTATTCTCTTGCGGAAACACGATTGGCACGGTTGTGTATGATCTCATCGCAGTCTGTCCAAAAAGCGGAGAATTATTTTATTAAATACGGACGCTCATCGACATTTTTCGGACGGCTGATCCCTGCAGTCCGTCAATTGATATCGCTCCCGGCAGGTCTTGCCCGAATGAACATGCGTGACTTCCTTATATTTACAACGCTCGGGGCAGGCCTATGGAATGCGGTCCTTGCCGCGTTAGGATATTTTATGTATTCTCAAAAAGAACGTTTGGAGAAATATTATTCCGAGATCAGCTGGGCAATGATCATTCTCGGCGTTGCTTTTGTTTTATATTTGATCATAAAAGCGATGAGGTATAAAAAAACAGCGACCGCTAAATAGATCAATGATTTCTCAATACTCACACTATGACGCCATTAAGTATATATCTGTAAACATTCCGTCAAAGTATTGACATGGAGCTCGATCACTTTCTCAATAGGTTCCTGGTAGCCTCCGGCAAGATTCCATGCAATAGGAATATTGTGGTCTTTGGCAAATTGGAACACGATCCTGTCGCGCTTTTTCATCTGTTCTGTTGTCAATAACCCTCCCAGAGGGTCGTTCACGTGGCAGTCTGCACCGGCCTGATACAACAGTAAGTTGCATGATGAAAACTTCATGATCAATTCTCCGTATAAACTGTCAAGCCAATCACCGATCGCATATACAGGTCTATCGCTAAGTCCAATGTGGCTGACATAATCAATATAAAATCGTTCTATTATATCCACGGTGCCATTCCCCCAATGCATATCAAAATCGACGATCCCGACCGTATCAACGAGCTTATCATTTTTCAACGACACAGCCGCCAGCATCAGCCCGTTGAAGGTGCAAAATCCGCCGTTGAAATCATATCCGGCATGGTGAAACCCGCTGGTTGGCGACATGGTCACTTTTTCCGTCAATGCTGCTTTTGCGGCAGCATACATGCTTCCGTTCGTCCAATACAGGGAAGACGCTACGGACGGCAGATAATTACCAAACCCGTTGGGTTTATTACACAACAGCGTATCATTTACATGACGCGGTTCATGTACGAGATAAAAATCCTCTTTCGATAACGGAGCCCAGTTTGACACAATCTTTACTTGGGGGAATGATCTGAATACATCAACCACGTATCTGGGTTTTCCCGCACTGGGAGAAAAACTGACATTATCAGACACACATTGACTCTCATTATAAAATACTTTCATCCGTTGACCTTCCCGCAATGGTTCAAGAACAATTGCCGTTGATTACTTCACTATGATACGCAATAATTACCGACGGTCAATAAACTAAAGGTTTATTTTTTCTTTTTCCGAATACCATGCCTTGATTGTTCCCAGTAAAATGAACCTTGACAATTTCTCTAATAAACATTATTATCCATCTAGTGAAATTTTATTAGAGGCCGTTTCTTTTCATTTTAAAGGATGGCGATATGCCTCGATTTATTGTACCATTTATAACAAAACTATTTCTTCTCGGTGTTATGGTAATTGCTTTGTTCCAGACATCATTTGCCGCAGATGAAACACACCCGTTCTTTATTGCCGGCGACGAAGACGAACCGCCGTTCGGTTTTATAAAATCGAACAATGAATTTTCAGGGATCTTTGTGGATATCATGAAGGAAGCTTGCGCTCGCTTGAATATCCCGCTGAAACATCTTCCTTATCCGTGGGTACGCGCGCAGTATTTGGTAAAAAGCGGTGAGGCAGATGCTATCATCACGGTTCCGACCGATGAACGAATGAAGTTCTTATCCCCAACTCGTGAATCTGTGATCGACTTCCAATGGGTGGCATTTGTCAGAAAAGATAATCCGAAATACAAACAGATGCGTTCTTTCACCAAGATCAGTGATTTCAAAGGTTATAAAGTTTTGGATTATATCGGCGACGGCTGGGGCGAACAGAATCTTAAAGGGCTTGACGTTGACCGCAACGGAAATTATCAACAGGCTTTATTGCGTTTGGCCGGTAAACGCGGCGATGTGTTCATTTTCACTAAAGTCGCAACAAAGTATCTTTTAACGGAAATGATCCGTAATCCTGAATATAAAAACATGGGATTGGAAATGGTCACTGACCTGCCCAACATTTTATACGCACAAGGGTTTCATTTGCTCATATCAAAAACATCCCCCTATGCTTCTATGATCCCGCAGTTTGATAACGTGCTTGCGGAAATGAAGGCAGACGGCACAATTCAAGCTATCATCAGTAAATATCTTTAATAATCCGCTTGTTCAAAAAATGTATGTTAAAATGCCGCTATTGTGCCATCGGTGCGAATTTCGGTACCTCCGCACAGTACGCCGACATCATTACGCCAAATGATCTGTCCCCTGCCGAACAGGCCGCTATCATTGCTGAAGGCGATGTCGTGCCCTTTTAGGAGTAAAGCGTCGACAATGGTGTTCTCGAACGATCTCTCAACGATCACTTTTTTGCCTTCCATCCATTGAAAACGCGGAGCATCAAGCGCTTCCTGAGGATTATACGCAAGGTCGATCGAATTAATGATCACTTGCAGATGCCCTTGCGGCTGCATGAATCCGCCCATCACACCGAACGGACCTATGGCGGTACCGCTCTTTGAGAGAAATCCCGGTATGATCGTATGATACGGTCTTTTTGACGGCGCAAGGCAATTTGGGTGACTGCTATCCGTTGAAAAATTACACCCGCGATTCTGCATTGCGATACCGGTACCAGGGATCACAATGCCGGAACCGAATCCCATATAATTGCTTTGAATATACGACACCATCATGCCGTTTTTGTCAGCGGTTGCAAGATAGACCGTTCCGCCTCGGTCGGGTGTGCCGCAGACCGGATCGATAGCATAGTCAGTGATCATTGAACGGCGTTTTTTCAGGTATGCGTTTGCAAGCAGAGCATCTGCGGTTATCTTCATATATCTGCTGTCGGTGACATACGCGTGTGCATCGGCGAAAGCAAGTTTTAATGCTTCGATCTGCAAATGCGCTCGTTCAACAGCGGTCATAGATGCAACGGAATCGTCATTGAGCATTCCTAATGCAGATAACGCTACCATTCCCTGCCCGTTCGGCGGTATTTCCCACACATCATGCCCTTTATAGTTCACCGAGATCGGCTTCACCCACTCAGGTTTATAGTAAGCAAGATCTGTTGTTGTGATGAATCCGCCTGTCATTCGTGAATAATGACCGATTAGATCGGCGATCTCTCCGCGGTAAAAAGATTCACCTTTTGTGAATGCGATCGCTTCCAACGAATGCGCATGTCCTGTTGATGACCATTTTTCTCCTGCCTTCGGCGCACGCCCGTTTGGCGCAAAGACCTTGAACCACTCGTCAAACAATTCTCCCGTAAAATTCTTTTTATAATTTTCATACGCACGCTGCCAATAGTATGCTGTTGTAGGCGCTACGGGATATCCTTCGGATGCATACCGTATCGCATCGGCAAAAAGATCGATGAACCGTGCCTTACCGAATTTCTCCGATAATGCAGCCCATGCTGCCGGGACTCCCGGAACGGTGACCGGTTCCCAGCCATGCCGCTTGATAGTTAATGGGTCTTGCGACGATAACGCATCAAGCGATAATGATGCGGGTGACGGCCCGCTCGCATTCAATCCGTGCACTGTGCCATTGTCCCATACAAGAGCGAACGCATCGCCGCCGATTCCGTTTGACGTAGGTTCACAAACGGTGAGCACCGCAGCGGTCGCTATGGCCGCATCGGCGGCATTACCGCCTCTTCTCAGTATCTCCAACCCTGCCTGAGCGGCCAACGGCTGAGACGTGCAAACCATACCGTTTTCGGCAAAAACCATGTTGCGGCCTGACTGATATCGATTTGACAGCGGATCAAATTGCATAGATTCCTCCCGGTATTTAGGTAAGCGAACAATGTAAGTATACTCGCGGAGTACCGTTGTGCAAGCTGTTTTTTATTGCCTCACGCTATCCTTTCGTGTAACGTACAACCAGAGGAAATGTAACAACCGTTTAACGAGGTGCGTATGCTTTTAACTTGTTTGTTGTTGGTCGTTGTCGGCATCGCTTCCGGTTTTTTCAATGTCGTTGCCGGAGGAGGTTCGCTGTTATCAGTGCCGGTGCTGATATTTCTGGGTCTGCCGTCTGCGGTTGCCAACGGCACAAATCGCCTGTCCATTCTCGCACAAAACGTCACGGCCGTAGCAAAGTTTAAAAACGCCGGCCATTTTGATAAAAAACTCAACATCATGCTCTCCTTATCGGCCATCCCGGGTGCGATCGCCGGCACATTGTCGGCAGTGAACATCAACGATACTTTGTTCAATAAGATCCTTGCCGGCATCATGGTGATGGTACTTATCTCCACATTTGCAGGATCTGTAAAAAGAAAAGGCGAAGATTCGCCGGTTGCAAAGCATCCGTTCTGGCTGACGGTGTCATTTTTCTTTATCGGATTTTACGGCGGTTTCATTCAGGCCGGTGTTGGATTTATCATAATAGCGGCTTTATCGATCATCGGGCAGCTTTCGCTTGTGCGAACCAACAGCGTAAAAGTATTTGTGACCTTGATATATACCATCCCGTCATTTATACTATTTATAGTGAACGGAAAAGTTGATTGGGTATACGGCATCATGCTTGCGTTGGGTAATGCCCTCGGCGGATGGCTCGGCGGTCATTTTTCCGTCACCAAAGGCGACAAGTGGATACGTATCATACTTGCCGTGGCAGTGACCGCAATGGCCGTGAAATTACTGCTGCAGTGAAGGAGTACTATGAAATTCTTTAGTGTTGTTGTATTTTTCATGACAATTCAGATCTTACATGCTGCTGAAGAACAATCACAGTATATAATCACACCGACTTCGAATAATTCATTCACCGTTTATGTACCGGCAAAAGATGCATATCGTGAGCTCTTATCGAACAAACCGGATCAGTATTGGCAATCAAAGGATATGCTTTTTTATACCAATAATTACGGCAAACTCTTTGTGTTCGATGTAAAGATCGATACGGTAAAACAGTTAACGGCATTTTCCCCGAAACTCTGTAAGACCGGCGATCACATTGCCCTCTTTATCGACACGATGGATAAGCTTTTTGTGTACCGCTCGGGTATGGATACCGCTTTGCAACTGACCGCTTTCAAGCCTGTCGATTATACGATCGGCAGCGACATTCTCGTGTATACCGATGCGATGGGGCATTTTTGGGGGTTCGGAGATGAGGCAGGGAAACCTACAGAATTATCACCGTATACACCGAAATCGTATACGTTGGGAAAAAAGATCGTGGTGTTCACTGACACCATGGGAAAGCTTAAGGTCTACAACACAATACTGCCTGGAATAAAAGAGTTGTCGTGGACCGGTTCGCTCTTCACGATCTTGGATAATGACATCGTACAATTTACACTGCCAAACGGCAGACAGGCATATTATAATTCCGAGACCGGTACAATTACCGAGATAAAATGATCGGACACTTTTTTTATGTCGTCATATCGACGAAGCTTACCGGTGAGGAAAAAACTGTCTTGTACTCATGACCGCTCCTCTTGATGCGGATTCCCACATGGATCCCTCGATAAACTCGGGATGACAATCCTACTAAAGCATGACACAATAGCGATCGTTATGGTTTGTCATTTCGAGGAGAGTTTCTCGACGAGAGATCTGTTGTGTAATCACAACCACTTTGGGCTGTAACGAACAACTCGTTCAGCCATTCCAAATAGATACTAAAAAAAACGGAGATGATCGCTCATCCCCGTTTATAATTGAACCGTTATGTTACAATCATTTCTGTTTCTTCATCGACTCTTTTTCTTTTTCGAGCTTTTCGATCTTTGTTTTCATGGTATCAAGCTTTTTGCAAATATCGGCCACGATCTTGCTGCTCATCGGGTCTGCGTTTTGTTTCTGGTATTCATCATACAGCGCTTTTCCGAGGCTCAGGAACTCTTTGCCCATTTTTACTTTTTCAGCTTCGATATCAACAGCGATCGATGCAAGCTTAGCCTGACGTTCGGTAAAATCCACCGCTTCGCCGAGTTGCTTGGAACCGTAATCAACTGCTTTCTCAAAAGCGGCCTTAGCCTTATCGGCGGTAGTATTGATTGTTTTTTTCACTTTGTCACCAAATTCCTCTTGTTTCTTTTTCGGCATACTGAATCTCCTTTCCCGGGTCCTTCACCAGGTTTACCGGATTTGCCATACATCAGTATAACATCAATTCTCAGTTTTTCAATACTAAAAAACAAAATACGTAAACTTTTTTTATTTCTCAAATTCAAACGTATACTGCGGAAGATCGAATTCTTTCTTCAATGTAATGATCTGTTTTTGCAGTACTTCATCGACCATGGCGCCTTTGTCCTTACGGAACAGCCATGCGTCGTATTCCTTTTCACCGGCTGTATAGATACGTTCAGCGCCGGGCATTTTTTTGGAGTTGCGAAGATCACGCAGGATATCTCCGGCGGTCTTCTTGAAAGCGTCTACTTCGGTAAACGCGTTGATGTCAAGCGCCATAAAGAAATGACCGAGTTTATACGGCACAGACTTACCGTCCTCAAACCCGGTGAGTTGTTTTAAGAAAGCGCCCTGCTGCAAAGCCGCCGATAATATTTCCACGACGGTAGCATAACCATAGCCTTTAAAACCCGCCGTCTCCTCGCCTATGCCACCAACCGGTACCAAGGCCGCAGTGCCGTCTGTAAGGTCTTTTAGGACCGCTGTGCTGTCATTGAGGGACTTACCATCCTGGCCGATGACCCAGCCATCGGGAAGGTCTTTGCCGAGACGAGCGTATACTTCGATCTTGCCGCGTTGCGATACCGATGTGGCACAATCCAAGACGAACGGAAAATCTTCATCGGTCGGAATACCAAATGTCATCGGGTTGGTCCCGAGCATATTTTCAACGCCGAATGTGGGCGCGATCGACGGACGCGCATTGGTACCGGTGATACCGATCATACCGGCCTCTACCGCCATCAGCGAATAATAGCCTGCTATACCGTAATGGTTTGAATTGCGCACGGCTACCATGCCCATACCGTATTTTTTGGCTTTATCGATAGCCATCTGCATAGCTTTCTTAGACACGACCTGCCCCATGCCGTTGTTGGCATCAAGAACAGCTGTGGTCGGGGATTCTCTTATGATATCTATTTTAGTGATCGGGTTTATCTGTCCGATCTTGATACGATCAATGTAGATAGGTTTGAAACGACCGATACCGTGAGAATCGATACCGCGCTTGTCGGAAGTGATAAGCACGTCGGCACACACAGCAGCGTCTTCTTTTGGGATACCGATCTTTACGAATACGTCGATCATAAATTTCTCAAGAAGGTCAAAAGGAACCCAGCAGATATTTTCCATGGTTTTCTCCTTAGTTTTTATCAGTATAC
>CAZIJP010000103.1:4833-9504 GCA_964539615.1 uncultured bacterium | reverse complement strand
ATTCCGCTTGAGTAAACGAGCATGAACCCACCATCACGATGGTTATACCAAATCGAGTTCACGAATAATTGACTTAATGCGTTTCTAACTTGCTTAGAATGTGCCATGAACCATAATACTACATATCTATACTTGTTATCGTAATGACTTAAAATGTATGTGTATATCACGCTTGATAGCAAATCGAGATACGACTGTGCGTTTTCTTCACTACCCCAAACGCCTAACAAATTGACATAAGCGTTCTTGCTTACGAAATCAAAGCTTGGAACGTATCTACTTTCGGTCTTATTGTATAACAACCCGTTACGGTCATCTTCTTCAAATGGAACTGCTAAATAATCGTATGTTGAGATTGGCATTTCAATACACCCCCATCATCATAAACTTTGCGTTATGTCCGTAAATAGCCCAGAACATTTGTCCCCAAATTGTCTTTTTAAAATCGCCATATTGATTATCAACTAAACTAAGTTGTTTGGTTTGGTCGGAATCAGCGTTATCCATCTTGGCTTCTTTGTTTAAGGACATTCTATTTTCTTCATCTTTTAACGCTCTAATATGCAATTCAAGGTTGTGTGCTACATAATAGCATACGGCTCTCACAAACATGGTTTGATTATCAAAAAAGTCGTATTCAACAATATCTTTAGCTATCTCAATAAGTAACTTAGTAAGATGGTATAAAATATCGTTTTCATCACGAACAAGCATATCAGCACTTTGAACCCACATTCTAAAGTCAGTCAACGTTATATTTGGCTTCGTAACCTCTGTCGAGATTGTTTCAGGCGTTACAGGGTATAATACCTCAACTCTGTAATTATATGTTGAATATGGAACAATAGAATAGATGTGATACTGGTTAAAACTATCAATATAATATTCGTAACCTTCTGGAACTATCATGCTTCATGCCACCTTTCTTGCTTTTTAATTTAGTGTATCCTTCTTGGCGACACAATATCTTTAGGGGGACAGCGAATAGATATTGTGCCTTCAACAAGGAGATAGGGGTTTATTCCTATCGCCATTATCTTATTACTTTAAATCTTAGGTCAATGTGAACTTAGCAAATAATGACTTGTTGCCTACTGCTGTAATTTCAGTAACTGCGTTAGTTAATGCTACTTCAGTATACCAACCACCAAATGTATTGAGAGCCTTAGTTGCGTCCTCTAATGTTATTGGCAAATCACTAATTACGAATGTTGCTGGGTTAGCAACGTCATTTGTTCCACCATCAAGAGCATAAGTTACAGTGTAAACTGTTTCTTCCCAAATTGCAAATATAGTCATATCTGCGGTAATATTTTCACCAGCAGCGACCATTGTTGCACCTGCTGCGTCATAAGCCCAACCGACAAGGGTCATACCTGTGTAGACAGCACTTGGAATACTTGCGTAATCCAAAATGTTAGCACCGACTATTGCGTCTGTTACAACAACATCAGCCGTTTCGCCACCTACATTCCCTCCATTAAGGTCAAATGTTAGGCTACCTACTCCCCCGTTGTCGTGCCATTGTCAATGTATCTGAAAGTCTGATAGAAAGCCAATGGAGTTCCAATGAAGGCAACATAATTTCTACGCATACCGTTGTTAGCAGCGTCATACACGATAGCACCTGGAGTTAAGTCCAATGCTAATCTTAAACGGAATACATAAGGATCTTGACGATATAGAATCGCTCTACCTGTGTTGTTTGTTCCATCTTCGTTTAATAGAGAATCAAACTTGAATGAAGCAGCAACGTATGGTTCAGTGTAAGGAATTACGTCAATAGCAACTTCAGGACCGTTAAAGCCTGTTCTGACTTCATTGAGTTGTGCCTTAACATATTCAAGGTGTGAACGATAAACAGTTCCGCTTGAAGTGATGAACGCTGGTTTAACGAGTGCTTGTAACATTGTAGGATAGATTAACAATTTGTTAGGTAAAAATGCTTCATCATAACCAACTTGTGCAGCAAACTTCAAATATTCGCCAGTCAATACAGTCGTCAATTCAGTAGTAGTCATTGTTTCAAACTTCTTGTGAGTGAGTGTGTATTCGGTAGTCGTTTCAAGGTCTTGAACAACAGCGTAAGTAGTGGTAAGGTTTAACAAACCACGAGCACCGTCAGCAGCGTCAGTCGTTCCACCGTTTAAACCACGATGACCTACGAACGCAAACTTGTCAAGCTCAACTTGATATGAGTATCTTACTGCTTCGCCTTCAGCACCGATGACATCATAACCGATTTGGTCTGCCTTCATCAAGTCAACCTGTCCCACGAACATACCTAATGTAATTGGAACGATTGGTGCTTTTAGACTTTCAACGTTTGATTTAACAAGATTTACCTTGTTGTTATTACCACTTGCCAAACGTCCTGGCTGTGTATTGTAATTCATGAAGAAACCCTTATCGGTTTCAATAGCACCACCACCATAAATGAATGGAACGTGCTTTGGTGCATATACCTTGAACATTGGTCTACGAATGTTTAGGTCTAATGCGGTAAAGCCATTATAAGCAAACATCAATTCAGCACCGTCCATGACTTCTGTATCTTCGTGAAGTCTTGCGTTATGTAATGCTGCTGTGCTGTCTAATAGGAAACCCTTTTTAACTCTTGGATCTTCAATTAGTGCTTCTTTTTCAATAACAACTTGGCGTAATGTCTTACGTTGAGATTGTGCTTGATTTAATGCGTCATTGAAAGTATAAGAACTTTCGTATTTGATTGCTTCTTTAGCCATTATCTTTTACCTTCCCTTTCCTACTTGCCAATCCAAGCACAGATACCTACGCTTGATGTTGGAGTGAACTTTAATGATTGGAATACCAAACCAGAGTCGATTGAATCTACGCCTTGTGAACCTTGTGCTGCTGCGTAAACGCCACCCAATACTGTGCTGTTTGTTCCTAATCCAATATAAACCTTACCACCGATTGCTGGTGTGATACCTGCAACAAGAGGAACTACGAAACTCCATGTGTTTGGAGTTGAAGCCTTAACGATTGTCATTGGAACGCCTGCTCTTGGTCCTTCAACGTTTCCTTGATCGATACTTGCTACACCTACTACATCACGAATAATGAATGCTAATGTTGCTGCTGTTAATGAACTTGTTGCTCTCTTAACGCCAACACCTTTTTGGTTTGTAGAAGCGATTTCTACTGGTTCACCAAATTCCATATCATTTGTTGCGTCTGCGTCAAATGCACCTTCACCATATTGAATACCATGTGCATTTACATAAGTTCCTGGAAGTGCATTAACTCCTGGAATACTTGCAATACGATTGAGAATACCATAAGTATATAATCTTGCCATTGTCTTTTTTCTCCTTTACCTTACATAATTTCCGCTCTGCCCTTACGAGTTTCAGCACTGTAATTGTCATTAAATGCTTTCCATGATTCGTGAGCAAATGGATCGGTCAACTTACGGTAATAACTTCTTGATTCATTTTCAAAGGCAACATAGTCAACCTTTGGAGTTTCACCGTCCAAAATTTCTTTACTTAAATTATCAACTGGTTTGATGATAACTTTTGGTTCTGCACTGTCCTTGATTTCAACCTTGACTGGTGCAGGGAAAGCGTCATTAAATTCTTTGTTCAAATCAGCGATTGTTGCTAACTTGATTTCTCCATCGGGTAGCGTTTGTGCTTCCTTAAGAGATTTTACGAAATAAGCCTTGTCTTTAATTTCCACGTTCTTAATCTCCTTTTTATCTTTTTCTAATTCTTGGTTCTGTTTGTCAAATAACTTGGTCTGTTCGTCCTTATCTTCCTCGTGAGTAACTTCTTTACTTACACGTTCAGTAACGATAACTTTTTCGGGATCACTATAACTTTCATGTTTATCAACTGAATGAAATGTGTTTTCGCTAATAAATCTCTTAGCGTCCTCAATATCAACTTCAATTTCAACATTTTCATCAGTAATGACAACCTCTTTAGTTTCTTCGTTACGCTTAACTTGCTTGCCTTTCAAACGTCCAAATACTCCCATAAGGGTTTTACCTTCTTTCTTTAACTCTGGATTAGCACTATCTTGAATCATAGCGTTAATCTGACGACCTGCTTCTAATACTGCCAAGTGATTATACAAGATGTTTGTTTGCTTGTATGTGTTTGGCTTTTCACCAATAGGAACTAACTTTGAACGATACCCCAATGATAAATCCCTAAAATCTTTGGATAACTTACGTTCACCATTACTATCTTCGGGTGCTACTAAATTGATTAGCTCGCTATCGTATATTACTAAGTCGCATAGAATGTTATCTCCATCACGTCTTGGTTCACCGTATATCGCACCTTTGACATGGTCTGATGTCGTATCGCTGTTAAGTAACTTCTTTGGGTGTCTTAATGTTACTGGTTTTCCTTTGAGAGAATCTAAACTGATTTCATCGAATACGTCTGCTTCCTCTCTATGAACTTCAATGACTGCGTTTTTATCCGCAAACCCAAGTTCATATCCTTTGTAATACTGAACGCCTACGTTACCAACTACAACATCGTTGCAATATAGGTATCCGTCTTTTTCATCGAAAAATATGTGTTCTGACAACTGTATCTTGCAACCGAAATTGCCGTTGCCGTCCGTAAAGATTGTAATATCATAATCCTTCATCTTCCTATCACCACCTTACACCTTGCCTTTATCTTCATT
>CAZIJP010000103.1:0-4733 GCA_964539615.1 uncultured bacterium | reverse complement strand
TCAATCTTGTCGCTGATGTCGGTATGGAATATACCTTGTTCAGCCTCTTTCATAATGAGTTCACGATATTTAACATTGATGTTCTGTGAGATGTTCAATGGGTTCTTGTTAATATCGTCAACCATGTTAATCGCTGATGATGTGTCAATAGCACCAATACGTTTTAATGTTTCAAGACCTTCAGCCATGATCTTGAACATATCGGCTTTATCTTTTAAGGTTTGTGTTTCGATAGGGTTGAATGTGTAATTTATATCACTTATCGTCTTACCTATCTCACTCTTGATTATAACAGGTAATATTACATTTAGTGCTGGACGAAGATATAATTCTTGAATATCTTGCAATTCTTGTAAACTCTGCAAATACAACTTATCTTCATCATCACTCTTTTCGCCTGGAAATAGAACTGATAACGGAACTCTGAATGAACCTGCAAGCCTACTGTGGTTGATATTCAAGATGTCTGAATAACCACTTAAGGCAGCACTTGCAAACACAAAATCATCTCTACCGTCTATCGCAAGAACATTTTGAGCCGAACTTTCTTTAAGTAAACTCATGCGTATAGCATATTTGTTTCTTTGTGATGTTGACATTTGCGAACCTGCAAGTCCTAAACCGTCAATCTTGTAAACACCCATGTTGTTCTTATCAAGGCTCTTAGCTGTTGCTCTCCACAACCTATGGTCGATATTCAAGTCTGCCCAAGCCAATTCTATGATACTCGCACCCCAATATCTTTCAATTTGGGTTTCAATGAACGATGGCATTTCAGCATTGAATATGATAAGCCTGCTTACATGCACCTTATATTGCTTGCGTGTGTTGTCGCCTGCCATACCACCATCAAGTGATACGTTGTAATACTCTGGCATACCTACCATTCTTGCGTCATTTATACCTCTTTTTGGGTCAACATCTTGAATAAGTGAAGATTTTAAGTCTGGTTCTATCTGAAACCATCTCGAAAGTGGTTTAATTCCTCTAAAACTGTCTTTCTTTACTTTACTTAATATCAATGGTTCTTGTAAATTACGGTTGTCATCACCTTGAAACCACAATAAACCGCCTGAACCACCATAATTTATGCCTTTTGAAAGCCATGACCTCAAACTCGCATACAAATTCTTGTAAATTCTGTTCACTGTGTAGGTTTGTTGAGAGTCCATTTCCGATGAATTGATGTCAATACCGTTAATAAGTGGTTTTGAGGACAAGTAATTGACCGCTTTTTTGACAAGTGGGTTTCCTCTTGACAATGCGTCTATCGCTGGAATGTTGAATGTTATCCATCTTGTGTTTTTTACCATCAAACCACGATTTATCTCACTCGAACCATAAGTTGTCGTTGGTATAGAAAGTGGGTCGGTGGTGTCAAAAAACATTACATTACCTTTTTTGTCGTTATCTGCCATCATATCTTTATAAAATTGATATGCTATAAGGTTATTATCCATAATATTGTCTTGAATTTCGGTTTCTACACCTTTTTTATTAGAAGAAATTTCCTTCGTTACCGTCCCCGAAGAAATCGTCTTGTCCGAAGAAGTCATCTTCGTTTGGCTCTTGGAATCCAACCATGCTTGATAACCCTTCGGCATAGGACCTTGCCAATTCTTCGAAGCTATTTTCTTTTCCACCATCTGATAGAACTCTACCTTCTTCACTCAACCCACCGCCTTCTTCATTTATCCACATCGCTGGCACTATGCCTGATGTATTCATTAAATATTTAACCGTAACTACAAGGTCATCGCCCAAATCTTGTAACTTGTCCTTGCCATCTTCTGCCTTTTTGTAACTATAACTTCCAATTTGCTTTATCAATTCAACACAATTTCTATGAATGTGTATCTTATTCTTAGCAAACCCTGTCTGAACTAATGGTATACCAACAAGTTCACGACTTAAAATCTCATTTGAAACTTCCTTTTCATCACGTTTTTGAACCCAATTTCTATTATTTGCTGGATATGCACTGAAACCTGCTGTTTCAAAATAGTTAATTGCGTCTGGTTTTGATGGGTCAATAAATATTTGGTCTATCGAACGTCCTTTTAATCTTCTTAACAACAACAAGAACTCATCATATATGACATCTAAACTCTTGCGTTCCTTGTATTCTTCATTAAAGTCTATCAAACGCTCTTGTAAGCACCATGCTTCACCTAAATTGAAATCTACTGCCCAGTCCGTCATTCCTGTCGGGTGGTTGAAACCTGGATCGATGACTATAAATCTTGACATTCCAGTCCAATCAAACTTAGTAATATCACCATCAAATATGTTTTCTTCACTAAAACCTGTGTAAACTGCACCTTCAGTCGAACGTCTTAACCCTCTTACTTCTTGGTCGTATGTTCCTGTTCCTTCAGCACGACTGTTCTTAAAGTCGCTAATTTGCATAGGTGTCAATTTCATGTTGTCATCAATCGTATAGTGAAAGTATGCAAAGTCGTAGGCATTTGAGATTGCGTTGACGTTTGATTCACCTCTAAAATAATTGACTATCTTCTTCATTGACTTATCAAACAAGTAATCGCCTTTATTTAATGAAGGTATAAACTTTTGTGCTGGTATGTTGCGAATGATATTGTCATATTTGTAATTGATGTCAAGTAGCAACTGATTTAACAACACTTGATCGTCAACCGACAAAAACTTATACGATGATTTCCCTTTACTTTCGATAAATTCTTTCTTAGCTTTACTTCTTTCTTTGTTTCTATCAAGCAATAATCTTCCCTCAACATTTGAAAATGCCAACTTGAACTTATCTCTAACCTTTTCAATCATAAGAATTTGAGCATTATTTATAAGTTTCGGTTTCTCAAACACTTGGTAGAAATCACTATTCGCACCTTTAGGGTTTTGAGTCATTATCATCAATTTTTGTGTTGAAGCAGCAATACGGTTTAACGCTTGGTCTAACCCACGAATATGTTGGTTCAACGTTTCATTCACATAAACCGAACCTAACGTAAACCCCTGATACTTGTCGCTGTCATTCTCTTTTTGATTACCATAAAACAACACCGATTTCTCCAAACCATAACTATCTAAGAACTTATACACGCCTCTTTGAGCACCGCTTACACTCTCACGAATGAATATTCCATGTGGTATTGTGTAATACAGTCCAAAGCCTTCACTCATTAAAACCGTTCTTAAAACGTGCTCTAAACTTGATCCAAGTGCAATATGTGTCTTGTCAGGGCACACCATGAGATATTTAGACCACGCATATTCTGCAATAACGTCTTTCCCACCACGAACTCCACCCTCGATTTCCACCGTCGCATAATTGCCACTCAAAATTGTCGTATATACAAGTAAGTCTTTTTCTCTTGTAGGAACTCCACCCTCTAAGAATGGTTTATCCAACCAACCCGTTATATACTTTGGTATAGGTCTGTTCTCACTTGCATACTGCGTTACTTCTTCATTTAAAACACTTTCCAAATCTCTTTTTAAAATATCAGAGATGTAAACTTCATCATAAATCTCTTGAGATAATTTATCGTATTCCTCTATCTCACTCTTATCATAACTAATAACAATGCTTTTATCATTATTGTTATCACTCATCATCATCAATTCCTAACCCGTAAACATCGTTGTTTGATGAATCTATAATCGTTCTCGCAAGTTTACTACCGTTGCCATCTCTAAACACATTTATAGTCAACTTGTTATTTTTGTTCTTCATGCCATGAATATCCATCGCCATTTTACGATTTTGAATATCGCCAGGTTTTAATGCGTCTGTTTCAATAGCAAATTTCAACTGATCCGTAAATGGTATATTTCCACGCTGATACTGCTGTGCTTCTTGAAAATATGTGTCTAACTGGTTGTTTGCCCAAAATCTACGAGCTTCAACTCTAATACGCATATCTTCCTTACGATTTAAAACTTTATATTCAAGATAAGGTTCATCATAAGTCTTGCCTTCCTTATCTCTAACTTCTCTATGTTTTGTTATTGCACTATAAACCTTCTTTAAGTGTTCATCAGGATAGACACCACTCATAATGTATGATTCTTCAAGGTCTAACATGGTCTGCTTTCCAGTCCACTCATTTACGGTTTCGCTATCAAGGAAATAGTGAAAAAGTCTTACTGCAACAATTCCTTTGTCAGCAAGACCGGTTGGCACGTTTGACAAAATTGAGTTTTCATATCTTTCAACCCCATCAACCGCTATATCTTTTAGGCTAACTGTTTCTTCTGGTAACATACTCATCTTTTCCATCAAGCCACATTCTCCTATTCCTTAATTTAAAAATACAACACTTTATACCAAAATAGCAAGTAATTATCATCATTTTGTGCATTATTATGTGTTTATTATGCCAAAACACTATCTAATTACACTCAAACACTCAAAATGACTATGTTTACTTATACTAAACTACTTTTTCTTTGCACTAAACAAGAATTCTATAAACTTGGTTTCAAAGTCCTCAAGGTCTAACACCCTAAGCACAATTCTATTGCCACCATCACTATAAAACGACATTTCAAACTTTACCATTTGATCCTCGCCATATATGGTCGCAACCTCAACCGACTTCATCTCAACCCCAGCCAGTTCAGCCTGTATCTTTAATTTCTTAATGACGGAAGTCATAAGTTCCTTAGCCTTGTAGTTTAGAATTACATGCTGATACTCCCAACTCTTTTTTGCCATACCCTAACACACCTCCGCTCTCATGCACTATATCTTC
>CAZIJP010000102.1:0-9513 GCA_964539615.1 uncultured bacterium | reverse complement strand
CGGCGGGACCGGAGCGGCGATCATGCCTGAGGTCAATACGGTACCATATGACGGAAATGCAACCATAGATAACCGTGAAGAGCGTCAGCAAATGGCAGATGAGATTTTGCGTGAACAGGAGAATAAATAATTGAGCACGAAGATATCGGTAGTTATTGTTGATGATTCCGCTTTTATGCGGAAAGCCATAGAAAAAATGATCGAGGGAGAAGCTGATATTTCAGTTGTAGGCATTGCAAAAAACGGGCAAGAAGCTGTTGAATTAAATAAAAAATTACACCCTGATGTAATAACGATGGATATTGAAATGCCCGTGATGACCGGTATAGAAGCGTTGAAAATAATCATGCGTGATTCTCCTACCAATGTTATTATGATCAGTTCATTGACACAAGAAGGTGCTGATGTAACGCTTGAGGCTCTCCAAATCGGTGCCGTTGATTTTATACCAAAAAAAATGTCATTTGTATCATTGGACATCATTAGTGTCAAGCAAGACCTTCTGGCGAAGATCAGAGCATTTGCATCTCGGAAAAACGCCCGAGCGGCGCGACCTGTTTTAACGAAACAACCTATAAAACAACCGGACCGGGAAAAAAGCACGATCACTTCAGTGAAAGCGGATTTAATTACAATCGGTGTGTCTACCGGTGGACCACCGGCTTTACAAGTATTAGTGTCGCAATTGCCAAAAGATTTCCCATTACCTATTATGATTGTACAACACATGCCGCCGGCTTTTACGGGACCTTTGGCGAAGCGATTGAATTCGTTAAGTCAAGTAGCGGTAAAAGAGGCAGAAGACGGAGATTCGTTAAAACCGGGCACTGTATACATAGCACCCGGCGGTAAACACATGATCCTTAAAAGGCGAGGAATAATCGGGTTAACGACAAACCCCATGGGGAAACGACACATTCCTTCGGTTGATGTCCTTGATTCATCTGCAGCAAATTATTACGGCGCATCGATGATCGGCGTGATCCTTACGGGTATGGGAAGCGACGGAATGGAAGGATTACGGGAATGTAAGAAAAACGGCGCATACATAATTGCACAGGATGAAGATTCGTGTGTGGTTTACGGTATGCCTCGGGCAGTGGTCGACAATGGTTTGGCAGATGAAGTCTTACCATTGAGTTCCATTGCCATGCGTTTAACGGAGTTGGTGAAATGAAAAAATCAATGCTTATATTTTTAATTATTTTAACGTATTCATTTATTTCTGCTGCAGATATAACTAAGGTAGAAGTGCAGCCAGCAAACGGCAAAACAAGAATAAAAATTATCTATACCGGTGATGAACCGCGTTATTTTGACGTTTTCGATAAAACAACCAATAAATTTATTATCAAGTTGATGAATGCAAAAATAAACAGTTCGTTTTCACGGTCGTATGAATCTTCTGATATCCGATCGGTACGTGCTGCGCAAAATAATCCACAGGATGTGTGGGTCGTTGTGGAATGCCGGCAGGGATATCTGACAAAAGAACAGTCAATGCAAAATGATTCAGGTAATAAGGCTATCATTTATGATTTGTTTTTCCCCGTGAGAAAAAATGTACCGGATACACAGATCGTAAAAAAAGATATACCTGTAGTTACTGCTCAAAAAGATACGATCAAAACAGACGATGTCTCGAAAAAAAACACATCCGATATTCCGGTCAAGACCGATACCACGACAAAAAGTGATCGAACCGTTGTGACCGTTGTGGAGAATGAGTTAGGAATGGCAAATGTCATTTCCATAAAAAGCGAAGATGCCGTGATCGTTCGGATAAAAACAGGCGGCCCCGATGATGTCGGTATCGAAGATGCTATGTTGAAACGGTATATCGATGCATCCGATTATGAGAAGGCGCGATTGCTTCTTAATGAATACACAAAGAAATATCCCGATTATGCGGCATATTTTTGGGAAAAAATGGCGGAATTGTTTTTAAAAAACAATGATTTTTCTAATGCCAGAGAGTATTATAGAAAGGCTTATGACCGATATCCGGAAAAAAGTCAGGATAAAAGTCGTGCGGCTTATTTTACGGGACAGGTTAGTTATACAATGAATCAATATCCTGAAGCTCTTGTTTTTACTGACTATACGGTATCATACAGTACGGTTTCCGTTTTGCTGCACAAAGCCTACCTTCTCCGCGGTGATGTGTATCATACGCGCGGCGACGAGGAGAAAGCGATCGACAATTATACGCGTGCCCTGAACAGCGCTTCTTCAACTGATGAAACCGCTGCAGTATTGTATAAACTGTATAGACTCTATCGTGAGAAAAAAGATTATAAATCAGCCTTCACATATCTCAGTAAACTGAAAGCGTCTGGGATATCGCTACAGCCTGCACGGAAGAAAGAAGTTGATTTCGATACAGCAGATCTGTATTATCTGCTGACGGAAAAAGAAAAAGCTCTTGATGCATATAAAATAATCATAGATACGTATTCTAATGATCCGGATGCTGATTGGGCATTTTACCAAAGTGGTACGATTTATCGTTCAATGGGAAAGAATGAAGAAGCATTGAAAATATTTAATGAGCTGATAGTAAAATACCCGAAATCGTATTGGTCGGAACATGCACGTTTTCATGTAAAGAGTTTATCGAGTCCTCCAAATGAAAAAAAACAATAATCCCGAAGATTCGTTGCCGCCGCAGGACGATATCGTTTTGCTTGAGCAAGCCTTCAAACAATTCAATCTTACTACACAACGTTTGCGTGAGGCTTACGGGTCTCTCGAGGATCGTTTTGCAGAATTGAATGTTGAATTAGCTCGAAAGAATCGCGAATTGGAACAAAGCCTGAATGAAAATAAAAAAATGCGTTTTTTTCTCCATAATCTTATAGATAATATGCCTGTTGGTGTTGTGTTTGTTGATTTGAATTTAACCGTAACCATGTTTAATCCATATGCCGAAGCGGTTTTTGATTTTTCAATTTCTCATAAACCGTTTTTTGAACATGCACAGTCAATGTTGAAAGCTGTGATTGCCAACGACGGCGCTCGACATGATTTTGATGTTGATTTTAACGGAAAGATTTTAAAAATGAATATGACACCTGTCAAAGCTAGTAATAATTTACTCGAGGGTATTCTTGTTACGTTTCAAGACGTGACCTATGAAAGACGTATGGAGGAAAGTTTACGTAAAAAGAACACGTATGAAGTATTAGGCGAAATGTCGGCGATAATGGCCCACGAATTCAAGACCCCGCTTGCCGGAATGGAAGGATTTCTTGCGTTGTTAAAACGTGATGTTAAAGACCGGCCTGATGCTGTGGGAATTGTTGATAAAATAACACAAGGAACCCGTCATCTTACTCATATTGTTTCTGAACTTCTTACATTTACGCGACCGTTGAATCCTATATTTGAACCGATCGATGTAGCGGCCGAGACAGTTGCGGTGACCAATGAGATCACCAATCAGAAGAATGTTAAAATTGTGCTCGCTATGGAACCGGTGATGTGGTTGTTTGACAGGATGTTATTTCGGCAATTAATGTTTAATATACTGTCAAATGCATTTGATGCCACAACAGAGAATGCTGAAGTAAGCATAGCGTCGGGTATGAAACAGGAAACGTTGTATTTATCAATTCATGATAATGGATGCGGTATGGATAAAGAAACAATGAAGCATATATTCAAACCGTTTTATACGAATAAAGCACATGGGACAGGTCTTGGGCTTTCATTTGTCTGGCGTATCACCGATATTCATAACGGTGAAGTGCGCGTGGAATCGGAGCCCGGAAACGGCACAACCTTTTTCTTTACCTTTAAAAGGATAGCATAGTAATGACATTGTTTGCGATCGATTGGGGCCGTGCCCGCATCGGCACGGCAATAAGCGACCGTAATTGGTCGATCTCAGCACCTTTGAAAACAATACAAAATTCACCGGCCGCAATCGGACAGATAGCGGCGCTAATTACGACGAATGCCGTGGAACGTGTAATCATGGGTATACCCTTTTCCTTGCGCGAGAAATCTATTAAAATCGATTGGGGAGGGTTTGCTTTTTTTGAGTCGCTCAAAAGAGAGGTGCGATTACCTTTTTCATGGGTTGATGAGACCATGACCACTTCTCACGGCAATACTTTGTTGGCAATGACCGATATGACCTATAAGAAACGGCGTGATAATATTGACAGAATGGCGGCATCGCTTATTCTCGATTCGTTTATTGACCGACAGCGGTATGCCAAGAAATGTGTTGTGGCAGTTACCGGACGCATCGGGACAGGAAAATCTACCGTTGCTCGATATATTGAAAAACTAACACAGGCGGAACGAATTGACGCGGATGCTGTAGCAAAAGATCTCACGATGCTCGGAAGTGAGGGCTGTGCCGCAATCAGGGATGAATTTGGAGACACCTATTTTAACGACGGCGAATTGGACAGGAAAAAACTTGGACATCTGGTATTTTCCGATAGAAAACAGTTGGACCGACTCAATGACATACTTCATCCGTTGATTCTCTACAGTATAAGCGAGCGAATACATGATTCAGATACTTTTTTTACGGTTCTTGAATTACCGCTCCTATTTGAAAAGAAATTATATTATTTGAGTGATTATTCGCTCTTGACAACAGCAAAAATAGATGCAATACTACTGCGCGCAACAAAGAGAGACGCAGTATCGTCTACTTATATAGCTGACATTGTAAACAACCAGGCAGACCCCGAAGAAGTCGCTTCTCTAAGCGATCATGTTGTTGATACAACGGGCGGATGGGAATCCGGTAAGGCCGGAATAGATCATTTTATAAAGGAGATTTACAGACATTATGAGCGATGAAGTTAAAACACAAAAAGAGAACAGTGTGCCGGATACTATTTCGTTGCGTGATTATAAGAAGAAGGATATCAATAAACTGATACTTGATCTGGAATCACTGGACCCAACGGCAGAAGAAGAGAATCTTCTTGCACTTCGTCGGCATGAATTGTTGTTTCGTATCGTAGAAAAGGAAATTGAGCGTGAAGTTAAAGTTAGGACCGATGGTGTATTTGAGCTGCTCAGCGAAGGCTACGGTTTTTTACGAGCAGCAGAAAACAATTATTTGCCGTCTCCGGAAGATGTGTATGTATCTCCCAACCTAATCCGCAAATGGCGTCTTCGTACCGGCGATTCCATTGAAGGGCAGATACGCCCGCCAAAAGACACTGAAAAGTATTTTGCAATAACAGAAATAATAAAGGTCAATGAAAAAACGATCGATTTTTCGGTTAACAGACGTTCTTTTGATACGCTGACCCCCTATTATCCGACAGAAAAGATCAATCTTGAAATTGATCCAAAAGATATGTCTACAAGAATAATGGATCTTTTGGTGCCTATCGGTAAAGGCCAGCGCGCTTTGATCACAGCACCGCCGCGTACGGGAAAGACTATTTTGCTTCAAAAGATAGCTAATTCGATCACTAAAAATCATCCTGAGATCACGTTGATCGTTTTGCTTATTGATGAACGCCCCGAAGAAGTAACCGATATGAAACGAACCGTAAAAGGGGAAGTTGTTTCTTCGACCTTCGACGAACAACCGGAACGCCACGTTCAAGTTGCCGATATGGTCATTGAAAAGGCGAAACGCCTTGTTGAAAGCGGGAAAGATGTTGTCATACTTTTGGATAGCATCACTCGTCTGGCTCGAGCAAACAATACCGTCGTGCCGCATAGCGGTAAGATCTTGTCGGGCGGAGTGGATTCAAACGCTTTGCATAAACCAAAACGTTTTTTCGGCGCAGCGCGTAATACCGAAGAAGGCGGCAGCCTTACGATCATTGCCACTGCCTTGATCGATACGGGGAGCCGTATGGACGATGTAATATTTGAAGAATTTAAAGGAACGGGCAACCTTGAACTTGTGTTGGATCGACGTTTAAGCGACAAGCGTGTATTCCCGTCTGTCGATATAGAAAAATCAGGAACACGAAAAGAAGAATTACTTATTGAAGAAAAAGACCTTAATCGTATTTGGATACTGCGCAAGATACTAGCGCCGATGGGCGTGGTCGAGCGTGTTGAATTCCTCGTTGATAAAATGTCGAAAGCGAAAACAAATAAAGAATTTTTGCAAATAATGAATTCCTAAGTAACAATGTGTTGAAATTTAAAAAAAAGCGGTTATAATCCGCATGAGACAGAGGAGGTCGCTATGAAAGCAGATTTACATCCGGTTACTAGTGAAGTCGTAATCCGTTGCGCATGCGGCAGCGAAATTCATACGATATCAACCAAAAAAGATATACGTGTCGAAATTTGTTCCAAATGCCATCCGTTTTTCACCGGTCAACAGAAGATCATCGACACTGCAGGCCGTGTTGACAAATTTAATAAGAAATACGCGAAACAAAACCAATCAAAGTAAGACATTGCTGATGGGGAGTACTGTGGTGCTCCCCGCGTTTTCTTTAATCACCCACCATTTTGAGGAGTTATGATCTCAGATCGCATTAAAGATATACAGGCGAAGTATGCATCACTTGAAGAACGTTTGAGTGCGCCTGATATATTTTCAAATCAGGAAGAATATATTCGGTTAACCAAGGAGCGTTCGTCTTTGGAACCGCTCATGGAAAAGATCAAAGACTTTACAACGGTCAGCGGTCATATTGCCGAGGCTCAAGAATTGCTTTCGGGAGACCCGGGAGAGATGCGCGAACTCGCCGAAGAAGAATTGCGAGAGAACAACGAGCGCTTACTTCAGATAGAACAGGATATTAAATTTCTCCTTCTTCCATCAGACCCCAATGATGATAAAAATATAATTATTGAATTGCGCGCTGGCACCGGCGGTGACGAAGCCGCTTTATTTGCAGGGAATCTGTACCGAATGTATTTACTTTATGCAGATACCCAAGGTTGGAAGCATGAAGAGATCGAAGCGAGCCCGACGGGATTGGGCGGATATAAAGAAGTCATTTTTATGATAAGCGGTGTTCGTGTTTTCAGCCGAATGAAATTTGAAAGCGGCGTGCATCGAGTTCAACGTGTACCTGAAACTGAAGCAAGCGGAAGGATACATACATCTGCCGCAACAGTAGCCGTATTGCCTGAGGCTGATGAGGTTGAAGTAAATATTGATCCTAAAGATCTAACAATTGACGTTTACAGGGCTTCGGGAGCAGGCGGGCAGCATGTTAACCGTACTGAATCTGCCGTGCGGATCACGCACGTTCCTACCGGATTGGTAGTGACATGCCAGGATGAAAAATCGCAACATAAAAACCGTGCCCGTGCAATGAAGATCCTCTTGGCTCGGTTGGGCGATCTTATGCGCCGAGAGCATGACCAGGAAATTTCGTCAACACGGAAATCGTTGATCGGCAGCGGTGATCGTTCAGAACGTATTCGAACCTATAATTTTCCGCAAAACCGTATCACAGACCATCGGATCAATTACACTGCATATAATCTTGGTAACGTAATGAATGGTCAGCTTGACGATCTTATCGATCACCTTATTGTTGCCGATCAAACGCAGCGTCTTGAAGAAGCGAACATCTGATGCAGCAATGGACGGTCAAATCGCTACTTGACTGGACTACGACGTATCTCAAAGAATATTCAATCGATAATCCTCGACATGAGGCTGAATATTTCATAAGCGAACTTTTGCAGACCAATCGAACTGGGGTATATTTAAATTTTGAACGGCCGGTTACTGAGACGGAACTTGCCTTGTTTAAAACATGGTTATTACGCCGTAAACAACATGAGCCGATACAGTATATACTCGGCAAAGCTTATTTTATGGGATTGGTTTTTTCTGTCGGTCCCGGTTGTTTTATACCACGCTTTGCGACGGAGACACTCGTTGAACTGATCACGGCACATATTCGTTCCCGAAACGGGATGCCGACAACAATGCTTGAGATAGGCGGCGGAAGCGGTGCTATAGCGGTAAGCTGCGCCTATTATAATCCGTCACTTTTTATTACCTGTGTTGAGCGAGAGACTGTGCCTGTGTCGTATATCACAAAGAATACCGAAGCAAACAGTGTGGCCGATCGTATAACAATTATTCATGAGGATTACCGCGCGATAGAAGATCTGTCGCCGTTTGATATCATTGTATCAAATCCGCCGTATATCGCCGAACAAGACCGAGGCATGTTATTGCCTGAGGTTGCAGAACACGAGCCGGAAGAAGCCTTGTTTGCGGGAAATGACGGGTTGGATTTTTACAGGACATTTGCACAAGAACGGGCTGAAATGATCAGAGACAACGTTTACATTTATTTTGAAATCGGTTATAATCAAGCACATGCGGTTCGGGAGATCTTTGCATCGTACGGATTTATGACTGAAATACATAAGGACCTTGAGGGACATGATCGAGTAGCTGTAATAAGGAGGAATACATGAGTGAAACCAGGGCAAATACACCCAAAGAAACCATAGATTACCTCAATCAATATATAATCGGCCAGCATGAGGCAAAAAGAGCGGTGGCACTGGCATTACGCAACCGCTGGCGCAGGATGCAGCTTTCCGATGAACTAAAAAACGAGATATTGCCGAAAAATATTCTTATGATCGGTCCGACCGGTGTTGGTAAAACGGAAATTGCGAGAAGGCTTGCAAAAATGATCGATGCGCCATTCATTAAAGTGGAAGCTTCGAAATTTACAGAGGTCGGCTATGTCGGACGAGATGTTGAATCAATGATACGTGATCTGATGCGTTCTGCCGTAAATGATTTTAAGGAGCGGAAAAAAAGCGAAGTGAAAAAAAAGGCGGAGAAAGCAGCTGAGAATAGGATCGTCGATCTGCTATTGCCGGGACGTCATATCGATGATAATGCACCTGAAGAAACGCCCGAACAGGAAAGCCAGCAGGCAAATACACGAGAACGTCTTCGCGAGATGTTCCGTGAAGGAAAAATGGATGATAAAGAAGTTGAATACAGCATACAGGTTGACGCGATGCCGAATGTCGGTGTTATGTCAAATGTTAGCCTTGAAGAGATGGGGATGGACATTCAGGACATGCTCGGAAGCTTCATGCCGAAAAAGAAAAAACGCACAAAAATGAAAGTACGCGACGCCTACGAACATATTATCGATGAAGAAATTGAAAAACTTATCGATATGGATGCATTGACCATAGAAGCCCGCCATGCTGTGGAAGACTCCGGGATGATATTCATTGATGAAATAGATAAGATCGCTGGCAGAGAGTCCGGACACGGCCCTGACGTTTCTCGTGAAGGCGTGCAGCGTGATCTGTTACCCATTGTGGAAGGATCCACCGTCTTTACAAAATACGGCTATGTGAAAACCGATCATATTTTATTTATTGCTGCCGGCGCGTTCAACGTGTCCAAGCCGCATGATCTAATTCCCGAGTTGCAGGGACGTTTCCCCATCCGAGTGGAATTGCAATCTCTTACGGCACAGGATTTTGAACGCATTCTCACGGAACCTAAAAACTCATTGATAAAACAATATACAGCATTGCTTGCTACTGAATCGGTAACGT
>CAZIJP010000101.1:5854-9732 GCA_964539615.1 uncultured bacterium | reverse complement strand
CCGAATTATCTTGCGCCTTGTTTCCCTTCTGCTATACTCGGGCTGAAAGGGTGATATCATGCACTACCTTGGCGAACTTGCCGCTCTCGGCACGGCCCTTTGCTGGTCGTTTAACTCATTTTGGTTCACAATCGCAGGAAAACGCGTCGGTTCATATACGGTCACACATGTTCGTTTATGGATGGCGATCATCATGGTCGCGTTGCTTCATCTTGTCGTCAACGGTTCGGTTTTTCCGTTTGATGCCGGTACGATGCGGTTTGTTTGGCTGGGCCTTTCGGGCCTGATCGGTTATGTGATCGGCGATCTCGTATTATTTGAAGCGCTTGTTCTTATAGGTGCGCGACTGACCATGCTCATTGCGACCGCTTCGCCGATATTCGGCGCTGTGTTGGCGTGGGTATTTCTCGGAGAAAAACTATCGCTTATCGAGTGCGTGGCCATTGCCGTTACCGTAGGCGGTATAGCGTGGGTCGTGGGCGAAAAACACGGCGGCGAACATCCGAAAAAAATAGTTTGGGGTGTGACCTGCGCTTTGCTTGGCGCATTGGGGCAGGCGACCGGTCTTTTATTTTCAAAATTTGGTATTGCCGGGGGATTTTCTCCGATATCGGCAAATATGATACGGCTCTTTTTTGCTGCGGTCGGTATGGGTTTGCTTACCATTTTTATAAAAAAAGCCAAAGACGAGTGGAATCATATACATGACGGCTATGCCATGAAATTTCTTTTTTTCGGCACGGTTGTAGGGCCGGTGATAGGCGTCATATTATCGCTCATCTCCATTACAAAAACAAGCGTCGGCGTTGCGTCTACATTGATGTCGTTGTCGCCTATCATATTAATCCCGCTCTCGCACTATTTACTGCATGAAAAAATTACGGTCCGTGCCGTTACCGGTACCGTGATCTCGCTTGCGGGAGTGGCAACTTTATTTTTCGTTTAACGTATAATTTGGTTGACAAAGCGCGTTTTTTTCACTTTAATAGAGCGGTGAAATGAAAGGGGTGTGTTATGGCAATAGAGGCTCGCTGTAAGCAGGTTATCGACCAGATCAAATCAATGGGCGCATCGTATGGTGATATTCGCCTGCATGTGCGTGACGAGGAAGAGCATTATTCCACATTATCGGGCGTTCTTCAAGGGCAGGATTATCAATCCAAGACAGGATACGGTATCCGTGTCCTCTACAACGGCGCTTGGGGTTTTGCATCAAGCGAAAATATCAATGATATCGATGCAGTAGCACGCAAAGCAGTCGAGAATGCAAAGACGGCATCAGCCTTGACCAATTACAAGGTCGACCTGGCCCCTAAAAAGATCTATAAAGATCTCTATGCAACACCGGTCAACACCGATCCGTTCTCAGTTGAGACCGGTGAGAAGATAAAACATCTGTTGTCAGTCGACAGCAAAATAAAAAATGACAAGCTCATGTATTGGGGTATCGGCGCATCCTTCTATCGTAAAGAAGTATTATATTTCGACACCGAAGGCGCTGAGATTCAGAAAAAATTGTTAGACATCGATGCGTCCCTGTTTGCGCTCGCTCTTGATAAAGAGGGCGAACAACAACGACGTTCATACAATATGCCGTATCATGCATACGGAACGATCGGCTGGGACAATCTCACCAGTGTTGAGGATTATACCGGTCATGCTGCACGTATCACTGAAGAACTTTTACAGGTATGCCAAGCTCCCCGTTGTGAAAAAGAGAAGACAATGGTCATCATATTGCCCGATCAGATGGCATTACAGACCCACGAGACGATCGGCCATGCATTGGAACTTGATCGTATCCTCGGATATGAACTGAGCTATGCAGGCGGCAGTTTTGTTGATCTTGCTGATTTTGGGAAGCTCCGCTACGGTAGCGAAAAACTCACTGCTCGTGCCGATGCAACATTGCCTAATTCACCGGGTTCTTTCGGTTATGACGATGATGGCGTGAAAGCTGCAAATAATGTTCTTATCGAAAAAGGTATTTTGAAAAATGCGATCACCGCTCGTCAGATGGTCACCGAAGCAAACAAAAAGGCCGGACGCACGATATTTGCAGAATCAGGCGGAACAAACCGCGCCACAAGCTACAACCGCACGCCGATCGAGCGCATGACCAATATCAATATTGATCCGGGCACCGACGGTTCTCTCAATGATATCATTGCAAAATGCGAAGACGGATTATTGCTTGATGTGCCCGTTTCATGGTCTATCGGATCGAATCGTGAAAATTTCCATTTTGCCTGCGAAATAGGCTGGAAGATAAAAGACGGTAAGATCTCGCATGTTGTGAAAAATCCGAGCTACCGCGGTAATACCGTAGAGTTCTGGAATTCTTTGGCATATGTAGGAAATAAAGACACATGGCAGCTACAGGTTGTGTTCAATTGCGGA
The DNA here is from genome assembly GCA_964539615.1 of uncultured bacterium. Taxonomy (GTDB): domain Bacteria; phylum Macinerneyibacteriota; class Macinerneyibacteria; order Macinerneyibacteriales; family CAYRFE01; genus CAYRFE01. The sequence continues at coordinate 7,332 of CAZIJP010000101.1, read as the reverse complement.
AAGGGTCAACCGAACCAGGTCATGCGACTCGGCCACGGGATACCAATTTGCGCATTTTCAAACGTACAGGTGGGGTGTTAATATGAAAATACTCGAAACGCTCCGTTCCGTGAATGAATACATGAAAACCAAGGGTTTTACCGGCGAAGTTTCATTCCGCGGCGAGACGTCTCATTTGGTTCGTGCAGCAAATAATCAGATATCTCTTAATACATCCGAACAGGGTGCAAAGTTTTTTATAACGTTGCAGGACGGTAAAAAATTCTCCAATGGCTCAGTGGCGACTGCCATTGACAATGTTGACGAGATCAAGAAAGCTATCGATGTCGTTGCATCTAAATTGAAACACGTACCTGAAATAGGATTTGCCACACCTATGGAAGCTGTTGCACAGGAAGCTGCATGCACGGCATATTATGATGAAAAATTGGAAAACATCGACAGTACGGTCATGAAAGATTTCTTTGCAGAAGCGGTAAAACGCTTTGCTGCACGTAAAACGGCAGTTTCAGGGGCTTTTTCATGCGGTATGTATGAATACGGCCTCATCAATACGCTGGTGAGCGATCCGTTGTATTATAAAGGCAGTGATTTCAATATTGAATTGGTATTACAGCTTGAACAAGATAAAAAAGAGATCCGTGCAAGCCAGGTCGGCGAATCTATGTCTCAGTATAAGCCGGAAGAATTATATGGTACAATCAACACCTTGTTGACGCTTAAAGAAACCACTCCGCGTGAGGACATTGCTCCCGGTCAGTATGATGTGATCTTCGGATTTGATGCAGTAGCCGAACTTACCGGAATATTCACCCGTCTTACGTTGTCGGGCGAGATCTATGAATACGGTATGGGCATGATGGTAAAAGACAAATATTCGATCGGTGATAAAATCTTCAGCGATAAGCTGACGATCATTGATGATCCGACCGGAAAAGATGCCTTGTTCCGTCGTCCTTTCGGCATGAACGGCGTTAAACGCGTGAAAACGGTATTATTTGAAAAGGGTGTGTGGAAAACCGTGCAGTATTCCAGTAAGATGGATGCAGATCGGTTCGGGAAAAAAGTGGACAGCGATCTGGGTGTTGCCAATATCGTGATCCTCCCCGGCGACGGCCCTGCGACCTTTGATGATATGGTCAAATCCTGCACAAAACCGACCATTTATATCCCGTTCATTCATTACATCAACATCCCCAATCGTACTAAAGGCGAATTTACCGGCACGAGCCGTTTCGGGACATTGCTCATCGAGAACGGCAAAGTAAAAAGCCATTTGTATAATTTACGTATCAATGATAATTTATTCAATTTCTTCAGTAATATCGAATGGCTTGGTAAGAAACTTGAACATTCGAACACTTCCAATACTTATGGCTTGCGTGTTGCCGATGAGATCGCGTTGCCCGGATTTATGAAGGTGAACGGTATCAGTATCACCGGAACCAGCAATGTGAAAAAAGATTAACGAAAACAAC
>CAZIJP010000101.1:0-5754 GCA_964539615.1 uncultured bacterium | reverse complement strand
ATGATCGCATACCGTTTTATAAGTATCGAAATGACATTTCTGTATAATTTATTGGCGAGAGACGGGTTGATACGTTCCACTTCGTTGAACAGCTTGTCGGTATAGCGAAGCACTACGCATTCTGATATCGTTTCTACGGAAGCAGTGCGGTTGAGATGCAGAAGTGCGCCGATCTCTCCGATGATCGAACCGGATGCCATTGTTCGAATATCGCGGCGTACACCTTTCTCCACCTGAAATACGTTCATTTCGCCGTCAAGTATGATGTAAAAATCTTTTCCTGATGTTTCTTCTTTGATGAGTACGGTGCCGTTTTGAATGATGTTCATATCGCCGCGGTTAAGGATCCATTCGATCTCTTCATAACTGAGTTCGTGAAAGAATTCCACTTTAGTGAATTCTTTAAATAGATTTTCGTTTACGTACTTTTTCACGTCTCCCCCTTGAATAGCGTTATTTCAGCAATTCTTGTAAAGCCTCAGCATAAATTTCCATCATCGTGCGGAAATCTTCAACGGATATATATTCGTCTTTCTGATGTGCGGTCTCTTCTTTTCCGTGTTTGAGCGGGCCGAAAGCCACGGCATTTTTGATCGCGCGCGCATAGGTGCCTCCGCCGATCGCAAGAGGAGCGGTTTTCATGTCGCCGGTGACCTTTTGATATGCAGTCATGAGGGTTTTGATAAGCGGACTGTCTTTCGGCACATACAAAGGCATTGAATTCCCTTTTGTGTTTACCGTTACACCGGAATATGGGGTCACTGCATGTTCAAACTGACGGTTGATCGACGTATTGTTGAACGTGACGGGATATCGGATGTTCACGGTCACGCCGTTGCTGTCGAGTAACCCGGCATTCAGTGTTAGTTTACCGCTTTCATCGGAAAATCCCACCCCGATCGTTTCGCCGTAATAATCCATGCCGATACGATCCTTATAAAAACGCAGAAGCGGGTCGTTGATGTAATCGGCTAGGTAGGTCAATAAGAGCGAGATCGCGTTTCTGCCGAGTTCCGGTAGGCTTGCATGTGCCGATATTCCCTGCGCTGAAATTTTATAGGTGCTATCCGGTTGTCTGGTTATAGTGATATGTTCTGACGGTTTGAAAGTGTAATTACCGGTCACGATGGCTTCGGCCGATGCTGCCACCATGTTCGGGGCCATGCCGCCGGACATTGATATCAGGTCGGGATGTTTGTCCGTTCTATTGAACACATAGCTTACGATGCCTTTTTCGGCATAGATAAGCGGGAAAGACGCATCCGGTGTAACGCCCGCATCAGGCATCGGTTCTTTTTTCAAATAATATTTGATGCACTCCATACCGGATTCTTCATTGGTGCCGAATATGACACGCACTTTCATGGACGGTTTCAATCCCTGTTCGCGTAAATACTTCAACACATACAACGCCCCTACGATAGGGCCTTTGTCATCAAGCACGCCGCGCGCATACCAGTTGCCGTTGCGTTCGGTAAGCGTGTACGGATCCGATGTCCAGCCGGTTCCTTCGGGCACGACATCCACATGGCCGAGTATGGCAAACGTTTTCGCTCCATCACCCCATTCGGCATAACCGACCTTATCGTCCAGATTGACCGCTTTGAACCCGAGCTTTTCAGCTAATGCCAGACTGTACCGCAACGCATCGCCGACCTCTTTGCCGAACGGATTGCCGGGTGATGGGTTATCTTCCACGCTTTTAAACGCGATCAAACCAGAGAGATCATCAAATAATTCCTGCTTGTGAGCATCAAACCAATTTTTCATACTATTTCCCCTTTGTTACTGTGACGAGAATACGCGATCGCCTTTTTTATAAACTGCGAAAATACCTGCATCTTTTATAGCAGACGGCGGACATGAAAATATGTCATTTGCCAGGACCGTGAAATCTGCCTGCTTGCCTTCTTCTATGGAACCGATCGTTTTTTCTGTAAAACCGATGCGGGCTGCATCGATCGTAAATGCTTGTACGGCTGAGATCACGTCAACAGCTTGTCCGATTACATCACGGTTGACCGCTGCATGTATACCCGTCAGCGGATCTAGCGGGGTCACATCACAATCCGATCCGAAAGCAAACGGAATGCCGAGCGTTTGTGTTTTTTTAATACGGTGAAGCATCTCAATACGGGAAGCTCCGAGTCTTGTTTCATATAGTTTCCCGTGGCCGCCCCATAAATATTCAAATATCGGCTGATAATCAAGCCAGATACCCAGTTTTGCCAGCCGGTCAAAATCACGATCGGTCACCAGGATCGCGTGTTCAATACGATGACGATGATCGGTCTTCGGATGTTTTGTTAGTATGTGTTCGTATATTTCGGTGATCTGAGCAACCGCTCGGTCCCCGATCGCATGAAAACTTAATTGCATGCCGGCGCAATGAGCTTCTTCGCAAAAGGCAAAAAGCTTATCGTTATCAAGATAGAGTTTTCCCGCATTATCGGCATCATCGGCATAAGGAAGTGTTACAGCTGCCGTACGTGAGCCGATGGAGCCGTCCAGAAGGATACAGCCTCCGATCCGGTCGAACCCGCGTTCTTTCATGCCGGGCACATTCATGACCTGCGGGTACACGATATAGTCGATTGAAAATTTATTTTTGTTTTTCAGATGGAAATCGATCGCGGAATAATCGTCGAGATATCCTTCCATTGTATGCAGCGACGTTATCCCGGCATTGAATGCTTTGCGTTCCATTACATCAAGAGCTTCAGCACGTTCCTGATCGTTGAATCTTTTTTGGGTCATCACGATCGCGGCATCATAATCTTGTCCGCGAATGATACCGTTATCTGACGTAACATTATAATCGCGTTCAAAGGCCTGATTGACCATCATGGAATGCATATCGACGCGTTTTATAAAAAAGGGCTTGTTTCCGGTCACATTACGCAATTCATCCTGTGTTGGAAATCGTTGTTCCTTAATTTTTGACTCGTCAAATCCGAAAGCAAACAAGACCTGCCTGTGAGCATGCGCCGAACAATGATCTGCAACCGTTTCGAAAAGATCATTCAACGAGCGACATTGCCGCAGGTCTAACCCAAGAGAATTTAATCCGGCGGGAAGTATATGCGTATGCGAATCAATAAAACCGGGCACAACCGTTTTACCGCCAAGATCGACAGTTTCCGCGGCTCGGGTTGAATCAAAGGTAAATATCCCGTCGTTGCAATAAAACTCATTGATGAAACCGTTTGCAGCCGTAAATATTTTTGCATTTATGTAGCGGGTTTTTCTCATAAGTGACTTGATTATAGCCGAAAAACGGCATTTAAGCAAGCTTTATGAAGTTCGTTGAAAAAATCTGTTGAAACCGCTGAAATGTGTTGTACAATACTTGCGAAGGAGTACTTATGACAATTACCGTATATACCGAAGGATATTTTAATGCCGCACATGCACTCAACGGTTATGCAGGCCCTTGCGCTGCAATTCACGGGCATACATGGAAGATCGCCGTATGGGTAAAAGGCGAAGAATCTCAGATAAACAGCACGGGTATTTTATGGGACTTTAACGGATTATTCGCACTTATCGGAGAACTTGATCATACGCATTTAAATGAAGCATTTCAAGGTAATCCGACAGCTGAAAAACTCGCGCTCTATTGTTATGGGCGTTTAAAAAAAGAAGCTCCGGGGTTAAGCTTTCGCATACGAATCTATGAATCAACGGTTCCGATCGAATCGTACTGTGAAACGGGAGATTTTTGATGTTTGATATAGTAGAACGTTTTATTACGCTCAGCGGCGAAGCGCCGATTCCCGGTAAACCGGTGCTGCTTATTCGCTTTGCAGGGTGTAATCTTTCATGTGAGTATTGTGATACGCCTTATAAAAACGAAATACAGGAAACACGCAGCATAGATGAGCTCCGTACGATTATTGTGAATGAAACAAAACGATATCCGGGCCTTTCCGTGTTGCTTACCGGCGGGGAACCGTTGTGGTGCGGCAGAGCGGAATCTATTTTGCAGCTTGTAGCTGATTTGCCGACCATCCACTTTTACATCGAGACGAACGGCGCATGTCCTATCCCTGCGACCGATCTTTCCAACATACATTTTGTGACGGACTGGAAAGCTCCGTCTTCCGGCCATGAAGGATCGTTTCTTGCCGAAAACCTTGCGACCATGAAGCCGGACCGTGACTGCTTAAAGATCGTCATAGCTAAGAACGATCTCACATGGACGCTGCAGACCGTGCAATTCTTGTCAAGCGAACATCCACGTTTGCCGATTTACCTTTCTCCGCAATGGGAAAGTATAACACCGGCCGAATGCGCCGTGTTCATTCTGGACAATGCCTTGCCGGTATCGTTGTCGCTGCAGATGCATAAGATCATATGGGGAGACAAAAGAGGCGTATGAGCAGTCAAGCCGCAGCAAACAACAACGCGCTTGTACTGATGAGCGGCGGGCAAGATTCCGCCACATGTCTTGTGTGGGCGTTAAAACGGTTTTCACGCGTTGAAGCTATTACCTTTCATTACGGTCAAAAGCATGATATCGAGACAAAAGCTGCCCGTGTGATCTGTGACAAAAACCATATAGACCTTCGCGAGGTCGATCTTTCATTTATTAAAGATATCGTTGTATCAAATCTGTTCTTAGGAAAAGGTGACCTGCATTCTGCGCATTCGAGCCATGCGGCACTGCCGTCAAGTTTTGTGCCGTATCGCAATTTATTATTCCTTACCGTTGCCGCTGGTTGGGCCGACACGATCGGTGCCGATCATCTTGTGACCGGTGTTTGTGAGACTGACTTTTCGGGCTATCCCGACTGCCGAGAAGTGTTCATACGATCTGCCGAACAAACATTGAATTTAGCGGCAGGTACGGAAAAGCTCACTATACACACGCCGCTTATGTTTCTCACAAAAGCGCAGGAATTTTCTCTTGCCGAAGAACTCGGTTGCCTTGATATGATCATCAACGACACCCTTACTTGTTATAACGGCGTTGAGTTGAAGCACGATTTCGGGAAAGGCTGCGGAGAATGTCCGGCATGCTTGTTACGCCGAAAAGGGTATGAAGATTTTATACGCGGGAAAACACAACCATGACCGATAATCCGCTGGGGAAAAAGACCGCTTATCCCGATACATATTCTCCCGATGTTCTGTTTGCGATCCCTCGGTCTGAAGGGCGCGCACAACTTGATTTTACGGGATTTGACGGTTACGATGTGTGGAATGCTTTTGAATTCAGCTATCTGACATTATCCGGTAAGCCTGTGGCACGACGCCTTATCATATCGTATACTGCCGATTCCCCAAATATTGTCGAGTCAAAATCACTAAAATTGTATCTGGGAAGTTTTTCACAGGCCAAATTTGCGGATAACGAAGTCATTCGTCGAATTCATGATGATCTGACAAGGCTTTTGCAAGCGGATGTTGTTAGCGTGCAATTGTATGATCATAACGCAATTCCCGCGTATGATACGTTTTCTGCGGCAGTGCTTATTGATGATCTGGACGTTGCCTGCAGCATTTATTCTCCTGATTCGGCATTACTGCGCGTAAAACAAGAGAAAGCAGACTATGCGGTCCTTGTAAGCCATTTATTGAAGACGAATTGCCCAATAACAGGTCAACCTGATTGGGGAAGCGTCCTGATCGGATATTCGGGAGAGCAATCGATCGACGAAGCTTCTCTTTTACGCTATATCGTTTCTTTTCGTAATCATGCCGGTTATCACGAACAATGCTGTGAACAGATATTTTCCGATATATATACCG
>CAZIJP010000100.1:0-9776 GCA_964539615.1 uncultured bacterium | reverse complement strand
AAAACAAAGGGCGCAAATCTGCGCCCTTTTAAATTTCAGAATAAAGAAGAATCACAGGAAATTAACAAGCGACATCGGCAATACTTTTGCCGCAGCCTGCAAGCCTGCCTGATACGTCTGTTGCATCATGGCAAACATCATCGCCGCTTCGGTCATATCGGCATCTTCATTGTCCGACAACAACGCCATATTCTCCTGCTTTGACTGGAGGTGGCGCTGCTCTATTAACTTCACACGATTCACACGCGCGCCGATCGTGGTACGTCCGTCGATGATCTTCACCTGCGACTGCTCGATCCATTCAAGGCCTTCGGTCACCGCTTCCACATTATCATCCGCAATATATTCAGACAACCGTGAAAGTGTGTCAAAAATACCGATCTTGTCTTTTGCCTCGGCTGTCTTATTGAGTTGCAGCGTTTCTGCGCTTGTATCTTCGGCGTTTGATATGGAAAGCTTTACCTCATTCTGCAAAGCATAAATATTGAACCCTGTACCGTCTTCATTGAGATATGCGCGCACATTCAATTGCCGGCCGTCATCGGTGATAGCGCCTGAATTGATACGATCGAGAAATTCCTGCACCGTATCCACGCCGGTCATGTCGATCGTGGCATTTAAAAGCGACGCATCGGGTTTTGTGATTGTCAGGCGGAAAGCTTCCATCTCCGGTTCCAACCGCACTGCCGAATGGAACTCACCCGTCAGCCCGCCCGTTACGATACCCAATTGCGCTGCGGTCGTGCCGACAGCATCCGTGATATTGAACTGCCCATGCGGTACCGTGATACTGAGCGTATCCCATTCAACATCGATCGATACGCTGTTGAACACCATGGTTGTCGGAAAACTCGGGTCATTCGGATCTGAATCGGCATCGGCGATCGCTTCATTTATTGTATTTTCAACATCTGCAATGGTACTTGTTACTGAAAGTCCCGAAAGATCGATCGTGAGGCTGTTTGCCGGTACACCGTCATCGGTGATGGTAATCGACCCGAGCGGAAACGTCGGCCCTACACCGTTGAACAGCGACCCGAGCGAGGTCACCGATTTATTGACCGGTGTGCCGAGAAGCGGGTCAAGGCCAGCGCTTGTGACCGGTAATGTGCGTGTGCCTGTCCTGCCTGCAATGCCGAGTTGAGCCGCGGTCGTGCCTGCTCCTTCGGTGATCGATATACTGTCGGTGCTCGGGCGCAGTACGATACTGTCCTCCGAGTAATCGACATAGATCCTGTCGACATTGAATACCGGCGGAGCCGCGTTCACTGCCTGATTGATAGCTTGCTCAAAATCCGCCAATGTGCTTGTGGCCGTAAGTCCCGACAGATCGACCGAGATCGAATTGCCGTCGGAATCGGTGATGTTAAATGAATTTGCCGGAGGAGGTATCGTGATGCCTGCCCCGTTGTTGAGCCACCGCATCTGCACATTCTCGTTGAGGATATTATAGGCATCATTATTAAAATTAGACGCAAGGGTCAGCGGTGTTGCTGAACTTGCTATGGTACCGCCCTCGATCTGAGCTGTCATACCCATTGCCAAAAGGAAGTTTGACGTGCCTTCTTCCGCAGTAAAATCCGCTCCTGCGCGGGTAGAGACGAGACGGAATTTTCCCTCGTCCGTGATCTGCGCATCCACATTTGCTTCGGTATCATTGATCAGCGCGGCAATATCCGCCAAGGAATCGGCTGCCGGATCGATCGTGATAACTTTGCCGTTTATTGTGAACGTGCCTGCCTGTACGGGCGGGAAAAGCCCCGGCACTGCAGCAAGCGGTAGTTGGGTTTGCGCAACGCTCAGCGTTGTGGTCCCCAATATATCCGATGAAAAAAGGTCGCTGCCGATAGAGCTCACGCCTTCCGACACATAATCGTCCAGTTGATATTTGATCTCATTCTGATTGCCCTTGTAATAGATAATGCCCACTTCTTTTTCAAAGGCCGGCTTGCTGGTATTGGTACCCGCAAAAAAATAGCGGGAGCCGTCGCTGCCGTTGGAAAGGCGCAGTACTTGGTCCTGTATCTCTTTCATCTCCAAAGCGATCGATTGTTTTTCGCTTTGGCTGAGAGAATTGTCTGCCGCCTGTACGCTGAGTGTTTTAACACGGTTAATGATATTATTGATCTCGCCCATGACCGAGTCCGATAATGACGTGAGCGATTTAGCATCAGACACATTGTTTTGGTATTGTTTGATCTTTTCTATGATCGTGCGGTATGACATCGACTTTCCGGCGCCTATCGGATTATCCGAAGGTTTGTTGATCGTTCTCAGGCTGGAAAGCTGCCGTTGATACATGCTCATGCGCGACATTGAACTCTGAAGGTCATTCAGTGTTGTCAGCGACATCATTCTTCCGGTCACTCTCATAGGCCATCTCCTTTAAATGCTGTTGACCAATGCATCAAGCATCTCCTGCACGCTTGACATAAATCGTGCAGATGCCGCATAAGCATTCTGGTATTGGATCATATTAGCCATCTCTTCGTCAAGCGATACCCCCGACACAGCTTCCCTGCGTTCTTCAAGAGCAGTGACCTGCACGGTCTGATTCTCTTCAAGGGCCTGTGCGCGTTGCGAATCAAAACCGATCTTGGTCACAAAACGCTGATAATATACATTGATGGTGGACTTGCCGGACTGCATCAATGTCTGATCTTGTATCTGAGCGATATTTAACGCATTCGTCCCGTCGTTCAATGCCGTCGGGGTATCCCATACGCCGTCATTATCGGTGTCGATACCTACTGCCGCTGCGATCTTCGATGGTGTGGTAAGCATGTTGTTGTTGATCTTCAATGCCTGTGCCGGCGGATCAGACGGTGTGAACTCGATCCCCGCACCTACAGCCAGGCTGTTTTCGGGATATGCGCCGCTCACGGAAAGTATGTTCAATTTTTCAAACAGATTTGATGTAAGGTCTTGTATGCTTGTGATCTTGAATCCGCTGTCGACATCGGCGCGAAGCACCAAACGGTTCATCGGCCCGATAGAGGCAGATACGCCGGTATTGGCGTTGTTGATCTTGGTTACGATCGTTTTCAGTGAATCATGTTCGGCATCGATCGAAACATTGATACCATTGATAGACACGATCCCGCTGGACACGGTGAGCATACCGAGGTTGTCGTCATCATTGAGCGGTTTTTCAACATCGGTGATATCCAAAAGCGATGTGCCGGCAGTGATCTTATAAATGGACGTTCCGTCTTTGTTTCCCGTATCAAAAAATGCCTCGCCCCGATTCCCGTTGAGGTCATACCCGCTGGTCTGCAGCTCGTTGACGGAATCGGCAAGCGTCTGCGCAATATAATTGAGGTCGTTCTGATAATCATTCACATATCCGTCACGCATATCGAGAAGCGCTTTTAATTTGCCGCCCTGAACGTTGATATCCATCATTCCGTCAGGCGTACCGATCTTGAACAGGTCAGCACGGTAACGGTCGATCGTACCGTCTACCTGGGCTTCCAGCGGAGCGCTGGTCACTCCGTTGACGATCATGAACCCCGGAATATACACATTGATCGTGCCGTCGGCTTGTTCGGATGTCTCTATATTGACCATTTTGGCCATTTCTTCAACAAGCTTATCCCGTTGGTCACGGTAATCATTGGCATGATCGCCGGTCACTTCCAGTTTTGCGATACCGTCGTTGAGGCTCGCGATCTGCTCCGCCATCTCATTGATCTGATTGACGGTCTCGTATATATTGTCGTTGATATCGGTCTTTATTGCGTCAAGCCGCGTATACATGGCGCTGATATCTTCGGTCAGCACTTTTCCGTTTTCGGCCATAGCAATACGCATCGACGAGTTGGCAGGATATTTACTGACCTCTTGCCATGCGTTGAAAAATGTATTGATACGTGAATTGAGCCCCGTATCGCCGGGTTCGTTGATCGTCGCCTCGACCTGCGTCATATAATCATTCAACTGAGAGTAATAGCCCTGTAATGTCTGTTCGCGGCTGAGCTGCTGATCGATGAACGTATTGCGTATGCGGATGATCGACGAGATCTCCACACCCATGCCCAACACGCCGTTCGGCGGAATTTGGAGCGGTAATGCTTCCGTCAATTCCACACGCTGGCGACTGTATCCGGGTGTGTTGGCGTTTGATATATTATGACCGGTGATCTGCATGCCGATCTGGTTGGCGGCAAGACCACGCTGGGCGATCTGTAAAGCTCCGAATAGTCCTTGCATAATTTATCCTTTCCGGTTGAGGATAGTTCCTTCTGCGGGCGGACGTTTGGCTCCGTTGGCTGCATAAAAATCCTTTTGAATGGTACCGCACATGATACTCAGCATGAACCGGGCATACTCCAGCTGATCCCGCATCAATACTGCATTGATCTCATTTTCACGATGCAGTTCAAATGACTTTTCTTTTAATTGATTGCGTAATTTTTCCAATTGCGGGCGTATCTCTGCAGGCAACCTTCCGAGCACTTCCTGCATGGATGTATTGGCGGCATACGGCGTACCGAGTATATCAGCACACGTTGACTCTCGTGCCTGCTCCAATTCAGAGGAACGCCGGAGCAGTCCGCTCTTTTCAAAAGCGATATCGCCCATTTCCTGTATTCGATTGTACACAATAGCATCACGTTCACGACGTGTGCAGTCTATAAGCGCTGTGATATTTTCGACGTGGTCTTCAAGAATTTGAACAAGCGACATATAAGCCTCCTTATATTGTATCGGCGTTTCCGCTTAAATCTTTAAGCGCATCTCACGGTAATCCCGCATGACATTGGTCGTATACTTCTGCGTTTCGTCAAACGGCGGTATCCCCCCGTATTTTTCCACATTCCCCGGCCCGGCATTGTATGCCGCCACTGCGGTTGCCGTATCGCCGAAATGGTCGATAAGCGAACGCAGATACCGCACACCGCCGTCGATGTTCTGCTCGGCATTGAACGGGTTTTTTACGCCCAGCTGCCCTGCCGTTGCATCCATAAGCTGCATAAGCCCTTTGGCGCCCACCGGCGATACTGCATACTGGTCATACGCGGATTCGTTCTTAACGACCGCTTTCACCAGCACCGGATCGACGCCGTATTGTTTTGACTTCGTCTCAATGATCCTGTCGATCGCGTCGGTATTCAACGATATCCCCGGTTTGACGGTGTCATGCGTCAACGGGATCTGCTTTAAGACCGGTTTATTGATCTTTAATCCGTTCTCGTCTTTTTTATCGGTCGTTTCGGTCGTTTCGTCAATGTTCATTCGTTTGGAAAGATTTTCGTACATGGATTGCCAGATGCCGATACCGTTGTCGCTGATCTTTTCACTGATCTTTTCATCAAGCATACCGGTGAACATCTGCGACTCGCCGCTCGAGAACATATCGTCCTCGTCTTTGAGCGTATCCCGCATCGTCTTGAGCATCATGTTCACAAACACCGCCTCAAACTGCTTGCAAGCGTTTTTCAACGCTTCAGGCGAGTCTTTCGGCTGCTGCAACGATATCGGATCGCTGCCGATTGGTTTAAATGACGAGATGCTCATCCTCGTCTCCTTTCATCACATCAACACAAGCTCGGCCTCAAGTGCGCCGCTTGTCTTGATCGCCTGGAAGATCGCCACCATATCCCGCGGTGTAACACCAAGCGTATTCAGAAGGTCCGCCATCTCGCCGACGGTCGTATTGGTCGGCATGGTCAGAAATTGTCCTTTCTGGTCCTGTATGTTGGTCTTTTCATTGGTCAGCAATACGGTCTGCCCCTGGCCAAACATATTCGGCTGGCTTGCAGAGGTCTCGGGACTTATCGATACAGTAAGGCTGCCGTGGGTAACGGCCACCGTTTTGATCTTCACTTGTTCGCCCACCACGACCGTACCGGTGCGTTCATTGATCACGACGCGGGCCGGTGTGTCGGTGGTCACCATGAGATTTTCAATGCTTGCGATGAATGCGTTCGGATGCACTTCCGTTTCGGGGATTATGATCTGTATCTCTTTTTCATTCATGGCACGTGCGATGTTCTGTTTATACTTTGTATTGATGACCGTCTCAACTGCATACGCCGTTGAAAAATCGGGGTTTCGCAAGAGATACGACATCTTACCGTTTATCACATATTCGGTCGATATTTCACGTTCGATCACGGCGCCTTCCGTCATCACGCCGACCGTGGCATGGTTTTTACGGAAATTTGCACCGCCTTCCGTACGGATATTGAACCCGCCGATAGACAACGGCCCCTGTGCAACGGCATAGACAATGCCGTCCGGCCCTTTGAGCGGTGTGAGTAGTAATGTCCCGCCCTGCAGCGATGTGGAATCGCCGACAGAGGAGAGGAGAATATCGATCTTTTCGCCTTCGCGTACGAACGGCGGCAACGTAGCGGTGACCATAACGGCGGCCACATTCTTCACTTTCAATGTCTCTACCGGCACATTGATGCCCATGTTGCGCAGCATTGTGGCCAAGCTTTGAATGGTAAATTGCGACTTCGAAGAATCGCCGGTACCGTCAAGTCCCACGATCAGACCGTAGCCGATAAGTTGGTTGTCGCGAATGCCTTTTATTACGGCAATATCTTTAATACGTGTCTCGGCAGCCCACAAACATGCTGCAACGGAGAGCACCAGTAGCAATACGGTTAAACGCTTCATGGCTGCCTCCTTATCAAAAGAGCCAATTTACGATGCGTGTGAGCAATCCCGGCTGGCTTCCGTCGGAAACCGTTCCTTTGCCCTTGTAACTGATGCTCGCATCGGCAAGCAAGGTGGAACGGATATTGTTGTTGCTTGCGATATCTTCCGGACGCGCAGTACCGCGGATGGTGATCGTCTCTTTCTCACCGTTGATCAAGACCTCCCGCTGCCCTTCGAGCACAAGATTACCGTTTGATAAGATATCAACGACCTGTGCCGTGATGGTGGCGGTAAGCGAACCAGTCCTCGATGTATTGCCATTGCCTTTATATTGATTATCGCCGCTGCCCGTAGATCCGAATACCGGCAGGAAATTCAATTCCCCCGTATGCGGCCCTGCATTGAGCGACAAACTTGAACTCTCCTTTGTGCCGGTACCTGCCGTTGAACTCGCGGTGGAGCTTTCAACGATGTAGATGGTCACGATATCGCCGACCTTATTGGCCTTGCGGTCTACATACAGCGATTGGTTTTTCCACAATGATTCTGCTGCGGCCGACCCTGCGATACACACTACTAAAAAGAAAGCAACGAAATATCTCATAATCCCTCCCGTATGGCCGCCGTGCCTTTACCGGTCACGGAAGCTGTGAGAATTTTTCCCGTATCAAGACGGATATCTACCTGATCGCCCGTTCTGCCGTCATCAAGCGCCAACGCTCTCAATTCCACCGTCATGCGGTTCTTTGTGAGAATGACCTGCACGGTGTCGCCCTTGATCACATCGGGGATATTTTCCACCGAATCAAAAGTGATCGGCTTACCCTGTTGAAGCGAACATTTGGAACGCAGCAGCGCCACATCATCTGTTGCCGTGAGCAATCCCGATCTGCTTCCGCGGTCGACACGTTCCGTTGTAAACATCTCGGGGCTCAATTTTTCATGCCGTGAGATGAGCCGTTTGGGAACAAGCGCCTGCACATACACCGCCGTATAGATACTCAGCGGAATGGTTCGTGTGCCGTAGCGTGTAACGATATTTAACTTGAGCGAGTCATACCCGCCCTTCACGCTCTCGTCGGTAAAAATGAAACTGTAATCCGGATCGTCGGCATAGATCACTCTGCGGCTACTCTTGAGAGTTACGGCTGAATCGCCGGTGATACGCGAGCGCACATAAAGCGACAACTCTTTTTCAATTCTATCCCAATCGACCTCGTACCCTTTGCGGTTCACGGTGATACGTTCCGGCCCGGCGAATGCGATCTTTTGCGTCTGGAATTTCCGCTCGATATCGCGTTTGTACATGTAACTGTAACCGCCAGCCGACGGTGCGGTCATAACCACAGAATCGGCAATACCGGCAGGCAGCCTGTCGGTTATGATATCTGAGAGCATCACCTGCGGTGCGGTCACGGTTACCTCTTTTTTGAGCGTAAGAGCGTGCACACTCACACCGATGATCATCATAACAATGACTGCCGCATACCGTTTCATCCGTTACCTTTTCAGGTTATTTGCAAGGCTCAACATATCGTCGGATGTCTGTATCGCTTTTGAATTTATTTCGTATGCGCGTTGAGCCGTGATCATTTTCACCATTTCATCAACAACGCTGACGTTTGACATTTCAAGATATCCCTGGCTGAGAATTCCGCTGCCTTCCGAACCGGGGTCTACGATGACCGGGTCTCCCGATGCCGGGCTTGCCGTATACAGATTGTGCCCGATGGCGCGTAACCCTGCCGGATTGATGAATTTTGACAAGGTGATCTGTCCCACATCCTGCGGTGTGCTTTCACCGGTCACGACCACGCTCACGGTGCCGTCCTGACCGACCGCTATCTGTTCTACATTATCAGGCAACGAGATCGGCGGTTCCAGGAGCAATCCGTCGGATGTGACGACCTGTCCGTCGGCATTGACCTTAAACGACCCGTCGCGGGTATATGCCGTGGTGCCGTCCAATTGTTGTACCTGAAAAAATCCATCGCCTTCGATGGCAATGTCCAGCGGACGTTCCGTGGCCTGCATATTGCCTACCGTGAACACGCGGTACGTGGCAGTAAGCTTAGTGCCGTGTCCGAGTTGTATGCCCACCGGCGAGGTGATGCCTTCGCCCGTGCTTGCGCCGGGGTCTTTGATCGTCTGATAAAGAAGATCGCTGAATTCAGCGCGCATGGTCTTATACCCTGTTGTGTTGACGTTTGCAAGGTTGTTGGAAATGACATCAACATTCTGCTGTTGCGCGAGCATTCCCGAGGCTGCTGTCCATAATGAACGTAGCATACTATCACTCCCTTAAATTATGCCTGCCCTACATCATTCACTGCCAAACCGAGCGTAGTATCCTGTGCGGTGATCGAACGCTGGTTTGCCTCGTATGAACGGTAGGCGGTGATCATATCGACCATTTCACGAATTGCGTTTACATTTGACGTTTCAAGAAAGCCTTGCGCAACAGAAACATTTTGTAATTCTGTTTGTTCGGCATTGTCCGAAGCGATGAAGAGATTGTCGCCGCTTTTTTGCAACTGACGTTTATCGGCAAATGATGTGAGGCTCAATTGCCCGCGCACTTCACCGTCTACGCTGATAGTACCGTCGGAACCGATAGCAATATTTTTACCGGCGATGTTGATCGGACCGTTGGTGCCCTGCACTTCATACCCGCTTTGATTGACCATCACGCCTTCGGTGTTCATCGTAAAACTTCCGCTTCTGGTATAGCGCACACCGAGCGGTGTCTGAACCGAGAAGAACGCATCACCTTCTATACCCACATCCAAAGGATTTTGTGTAGGTTTGAGGCCGCCGTTCTCAAATACCGTATAGGTCTCCGACATGATCGGAGAACGTTTTTTGTATATTACATCGAGGGCTGCAGTATTTTCTTGTGAAGAATTACCGCAACATGATGAATCAGGAGATGTGGTGCATGTCGGGCAACCGCCCGGAACGACGGGATACTGAATATCCGCCTGTTGGAACAATGCCATCTCGCGTTTGAAACCGGTGGTATCGGCATTGGCAAGGTTGTTGGCGATCACGTTTTGCTTGATCATCTGCACGTTCATGCCCATGGCTGCGGTCTGTATACCTTTTATCATAGGTCCCTCCTTCACACGGATTTCTAAAGCACACTATGTGCCACAAAGAAATAC